>NZ_QRHS01000041.1:0-14690 GCF_003470905.1 Roseburia sp. AM23-20 | reverse complement strand
AAAAGAGTGTATCAGAAAAATATAGTTGCTGACAGATACGGATGATTACGTACTTACGTAATATATGCGAATCAGCTTACAAGAAGTGCCTTTCCGGCGATGCAGCAGACTGCAACAGATATTTTAAGATATCATAGAGCAAAGGAAGTGGATGACAGACTGATGTCAATTAAAGATATTATTACATTGGTTGATGAAGTTTAAGGTAAATTTCTTGAGAGGGTTCATATTCAAATCAGATTGAAGAGGCATTACAAGCTGGGAGAGGATATCAATATTCAGTTGATCATCAGTAGAAAATTGAGGACTTACAATTGAGATAACAAATCATCATGAGTAACCGGGAGCAGCTCACAGCCGCTCCCAATACTCCTTAAACTTCACCTCCGTCATCCCCTCCCCGATCATCCGATACAGCTCCATCTGCTTCGGAATCAGAGCACTGTAAGTGGACTCCTCATAATCCGGAACCTCTGTAATCACCGTTTTTTCTAATTCTTTGTAGAAAGCATAGGAGGGTTTAAAATCCCGGAGTTTTGCAAAATACAGTGTCTCGTACAGATAGGTATGGAGAAAATATAGTTTGATTTCATCATAGTATTCTTTGAAAAATGGAGTTTTTTTCATGAAATTCCAGACAGCAAGCTGGACGTCGGCATGCATTTTTAGGGTTTCTTCCTGTCTCATATCATTTCGCATGGTTCCAGAATCATTTTGTCTGTAATAATAGTAGGCATCGTTTAAGATTACGATTTTATTTGCAAAATATAAAAGCGGGTATACAAAAAGTGGCTCCTCATAAATGACATGTTCTGCATAAGCGGTATGAGCGGCTTTTAAAAGATCATGACGGTAAAGTTTATTCCAACAGCCATAGGTAACTTTTTCTGAGATTAGAAATTTTTTTCGGTCACTGACAGAAGAAATTTCAATTACTTCCGGTGTAATGTTCCGACCGGAGTCCACGGCACCCAGACGGTCTGTATAGTAAAAATATTCGAACTGGATGATATCGGCATCCGATTCTTTCGCTTTTTCATAAGTTTCCAACAAAAAATTTTCAGAGACAAAATCGTCAGCGTCAACAAATGCAATATATTCGCCTGTTGCATACTGCAGGGCGACATTTCGTGCACCGCCCTGGCGCATATTTCCCTCAAGTTTTAAGATCATAATGCTTTCCGGATAGGCGCGTTCAAATTCCTGCAGCATGTTCCAGGTAGCATCCTCATCTGTGGATGCATCGTCTACAAAGATCAGTTCGATCTGGTCAATTCCGATTGTCTGCTGTACAAGTGACATAAAGCATTTCGGAAGATATTTTGTTGCATTAAAACATGGGATGATGACACTTACTTTTTTCATAGATCGAAATTCTCCTGGTAAAAAGGTTATGTATGGTATAATAAACAAAAATGGTATATTATTAATTTATCACAACAAAAAGGAATGCACAATATCAGTCTGAAAAGCAGGGAGGTCACAATGTCTGGAAATATAGCGATCGGTATACAGGATTTTTCCACAATCATCCAGGGAAACTATTTTTATATAGATAAAACGCCTTTTATTAAAGAATGGTGGGATTGCGGAGACAGTGCGACTTTGATCACCCGTCCGCGTCGTTTTGGAAAGACACTTACAATGAGTATGGTGGAGCAGTTCTTTTCCATAGACTATGCCGGCAGGTCAGATTTGTTTGAACATCTGGCGATCTGGAAAGAAGAAAAATACCGTGAGCTGCAGGGAACTTATCCTGTCATCAGTCTGTCATTTGCGCGGATTAAAGAGAGAGATTATGAGAAAACAAAACAAAAGATGTGTGAGGTGTTAAGAAACATATATATAAAGTTTTGTTATATTAAAGACAGTGAAAAGCTTACAGATGCCGACAGAGCATATTATGAGCGTATGTTGGAGGAAAATATAAAAGAGACGGATGCGACATCTTCTTTATATCAGTTATCAGATTTCCTGTATAGATATTATGGAAAAAAAGTTATCATTTTGTTAGACGAATATGATACACCCATGCAGGAAGCATTTGTGGATGGTTACTGGGATGAACTTGTCGCATTCACCCGAAGCTTGTTTAATTCGACATTTAAGACGAATCCGGCACTGGAACGTGGAATTATGACGGGAATCACAAGAGTAAGTAAGGAATCCGTTTTTTCAGATTTGAATAATTTAAAGATAGTTACGACTACATCAAATGAATATGCTTCTGTATTTGGTTTTACAGAGAAGGAAGTCTTTGATGCATTGGAACAGTATGGTCTTGAGAAAGAAAAAAAAGAGGTAAAAAGATGGTACGATGGTTTCATTTTTGGGGAACACAAAGATATTTATAATCCATGGTCAATTTTAAATTATCTCGATACACAGTTATACAAAACATTTTGGGCAAATACAAGTGCAAATAGTCTGGTAGGAAAATTGATTCAGGAAGGAAACCGTACAATTAAGGAAAAATTTGAAAAATTATTGTGCGGAGAATACATCTGGTCAGAAATTGAAGAGCAGATTGTATACAATCAATTAAATGGAAATGAAAAAGCAGTTTGGAGTCTTTTGCTGGCGAGTGGATATTTGAAAGTATTATCTTATGAAACGTATCAGGATATTGAGGAGGGGAAGATGCCGAAATACCAGCTTGCGTTGACGAATCTGGAAGTAAAGTTAATGTTTCAGGGTATGGTACATGACTGGTTTGCTCCTGTACAACCAGATTACAATGATTTTGTAAGGGCAATGTTACTTGGTGATGTGGATGCGATGAATGAATACATGAATCGAATTGCTATACAGACATTTAGTTATTTCGACACTGGAGAGAGGGCATCTGGGGCAGAGCCTGAGCGTTTTTACCATGGTTTTGTATTAGGTCTGCTTGTTGACCTGCGGGATAGATATTACCTTAAATCCAACCGTGAAAGTGGGTTTGGCAGATATGATGTAATGTTAGAACCGAAAAATTCAAAGGAATGCAAAGCAGTTATTTTAGAATTCAAAGTTCGAAATCCACGAAAGGAAAAAAGTATTCAAGAGACAGTTCTGTCTGCCTTAAAGCAGATCTGTGAGAAAAAATACGATGCAGACCTGCTTGATAAAGGAATCAGAAAGGAACAGATATATCATTATGGATTTGCATTTGAAGGCAAAAAAGTTTTGATTGGGACAGACAGGGAGGAGTGAATATGCCCACCAATATAGCGATCGGCACACAGGAGAATCATTACATGTTATCAGTCTGCATCATCACCAAAAATGAAGAACACAATCTGGCACGCTGCTTGAAATCCTTCCAGAACACCGGATTTGAACTGGTCGTAGTAGATACCGGATCGACAGATCAGACAAAAAAAATCGCCGCAGAATATACGGAAAATATCTATGATTTCCCGTGGTGCGATGATTTTTCAGTAGCAAAGAATTTTGCAGTTTCAAAAGCAGCATATCCATATGTGATGGTCATTGACAGCGATGAATATTTACAGAAGATCGATCTGGCAGAGTTGGAAAAAATGATCACAGAACGTCCGGATGCGGTTGGCAGGATCCGGAGAATCAATATCATTTCCGGAAAAGATGGAAAGCAGGAAAATAAAGAGTGGATCAACCGCATTTTTGCAAAAGAATGTTTTCATTACACGGGAAGAATCCATGAGCAGGTAACCGCCTATGATGAAAAGGAATATCGTACATACGAAGCACCGGTCGTGATCGGTCATACGGGTTATGATCTTCCAAAGAAAGAAAAAAAGGCAAAAGCGCTGCGCAACATAAGACTGTTGGAGCAGGAATTAAAAAATTCAGGATGGGATGCAAAAGTGCATGCCACGCAGTTAGATCAGAATCTCTCAAAGCAGGATACGGATGCAGAGCAGAAATCTGAAATTGCAGATGCAAAAAAAGAGCAGCAGATCCCGTATCTATTATACCAGCTTGGAAAAAGCTATTACATGGCAGAAGATTATGACGAGGCATGCTTCTGGTTCGCCCATGGGCTCAGTTATGACCTTGAACCAAAGTTAGAATATGTCATCGATATGGTGGAAACCTACGGCTATGCCTTGATCAACAGCGGACGCGCCGGGGAAGCACTTTTCTTTGAAAATATTTATGAAGAATTTGGAAATAGTGCGGATTTTCAGTTCCTGATGGGACTCATTTATATGAACAACGCTATGTTTGATGCAGCAGTTGGAGAATTTTTGAAAGCGGTCAAACACCGGGACTGCAGGATGGCGGGAGTAAATTCCTATGCAGCTTATTATAATGTTGGAGTTATTTATGAATGTCTGGAGAAAATCAGTGAGGCAAAGTATTATTATCAGAAGTGCGGTAATTATGAGCCGGCAAAAAAACGTTTAAAATTGATAAACAGTTAAATTTGTTATAGTCAGCTTATTGGAGAAACAGAGTGAAAAATATAATTTTTCAAATGCAGAATGGAGATTAGAATGGGAATATATTTAAATCCGGGAAATGAAGAATTTCAGAAAGCACTTAATTCCAAGATATATGTGGATAAAACCATGCTGATTTCTGAAATGAATCGAAATCTGAATACCGAACATCAGAATATATGTGTAAGCAGACCACGCCGTTTTGGAAAATCTATGACTGCAAATATGCTTGTGGCATATTATAGTAAAGGATGCGATTCCAAAAGCATGTTTGCTGATTATAAGATTGCACAGGATGAGAGTTTTGAGGCAAATCTGAATAAATATAATGTCCTTCGTGTCAATATGCTTGATTTCTTAAACAGAGCGCAGACAGTGGACGGAATGATTGATTATATGCAAAAGAGACTTTTGTGGGATATCAGGCGGGAATACGGGGACGTAGACTGTTTTGACTGGGAGGATCTTATTGATGTATTGGAGAACATATATAGTCAGAGAAATCAGAAATTTATAATCATTATCGACGAGTGGGACTGTATATTCCGAAAGTATCCGGGGGATGATGAAGCGCAGAAAAAATATCTGGATTTCTTGCGCCTGTGGATGAAAGATAAGCCATATATTGCGTTGGCTTATATGACGGGAATACTGCCGATTAAAAAGTATGGCGAGCATTCAGCTCTCAATATGTTTGATGAATATTCCATGACCAATCAAAGGGAACTCGCTGAATTTACCGGGTTTACGGAAGAGGAAGTTCAAAGTCTGTGTGTGTCATATGGTATGCCTTATGACAGAATGAAGCAGTGGTACGATGGATATGATTTAAAGGGCGTTCAGATCTATAATCCAAGATCAGTAGTCATGTCATTGCTGGGACATGATTTTGACAGTTATTGGACGAAGACGGAAACCTATGAGGCACTAAAAAAATATATCCAGATGGACATGTATCACTTGAAGGCATTAGTCACACAGCTTATATCAGGCAGCCGTATAAGGATTAATCCGGATAAGTTTCAGAACGATATGTCCACATTTGCGAGCGTAGATGATGTATTTACGCTTTTAGTGCATTTGGGGTACCTGACCTACGATTTTGAGAACAAGACGGTTTCTATTCCAAACCAGGAGGTGCAGAAAGAGTTTATTAACTGCATAGAGGATGGCGGATGGGAACCGGTCATGGATGCGATTCGTAATTCTGAAACACTGCTTCAGGCAACTATAGATGGAAAAGAAGAATATGTTGCGGAAATGATCGAGCAGGTGCATCAGGAAAATATATCCATTTTAAAGTATAATGATGAAAACTCTATGTCATGTGTGCTTTCGCTGGCATATTATGCTGCAAGAAAAGATTATGTGATGTATCGGGAACTCGCCGGGGGAAAGGGATTTGCAGATATTGTGTTTGTTCCGAGAAAATATAGAGATGTGCCAGCAATCGTAGTGGAATTAAAATGGGATAAATCTTCGGATGCAGCCATTGCACAGATAAAGAAGAAGGAATACATGCAGAGTCTGAAAGATTACCATGGAGAAGTGTTCCTGGTTGGCATTAATTATGACAATACAGATTCTGTAAAGGACGATTATAAAAGACATAGCTGCAGGATAGAAAGAATCAAGTTGTAACAGGAGACAACCATGCAAACAACCATCATCTACATCACCGGCATCTACGATACCCTTGACTTATTTACACAGGAACTGAAAAATGCGTTTGAGATCATGGGGTATGCCTCATTTACTTATGATGCCCGTTTGGAGGAGGAGAGTAAGCAGGCATTGATCGAATGCATCGAAGAAGGTACAAAAAAAGGACAGAGATTTTTTGGTGTCACTTTTAATAACCTCGGATATAATCTGACACTTCCGGAAGCCAAAACAGAAACTGGTGATGCATGTTCAAAACAGAATATGGGATATTCCCCAAAAGATATAAATTCCTCAAGAGAGCCGAATTTGTGGGAAACCTATGAGATTCCATACATCAATATCCTGATGGATCACCCGTTTCATTATGAAAAACCATTGCAGAATGCGCCGGACACATCCGTTGTGCTGTGTACAGACCGGAATCATGTCCGCTACATCCGAAGATACTTTAAAAATATCCGGTATACTGATTTCCTGCCACATGCGGGAGTGGAACTTGGCAGCAGGCATAAGCTGCTTGCGGAGCGTGGAATTGATGTTTTATATGCCGGGGCATTGCCGATCTACACAGTTGCGAAGATGATACCGGATCTATCATCCATCCCGGAAGTCGATGGAGAGGAGATGGCACAGGCTGTGCTGTCAGAACTGGTGCATCATCCTGACCGGACAACAGAGGATGTGATAGAAGAATATTTAAAATATAAGCGGAATGATATTTCAGAACAGCGTATTCATGAGATCATCGTGCAGATGCGTTTTATTGACTCGTATGCCACGTCATTTTTCCGTGAACAGGCTGTCCGTATTCTGGTGGAAAATGGGATTCGCGTGACAGCATATGGAACAGGCTGGGATCAGTGTGAATGGAGCGATAATCCGTATCTGGTGTATGGTGGAAAAGTACTTGCGCCGGAAATATTGCCACTGATGAACGACAGCAAGATTGTCCTGAATACGATGACCTGGTTTAAAGCCGGAGCACATGACCGTATTTTTAATGGAATGCTTGCGGGGGCAGCAGTTGTGACGGATGATTCCACTTATCTGCGAAGAGAATTTACGGATGGAAAAGAGCTTGTGATGTTTTCAAGAAATGAAATCCGTACCCTGCCGGAACGTGTATTTGATCTGTTTGGACACATGCAATCCACACAAAAGATGGCAGACTGTGGATATCAGGCAGCAAAAGAGCATCATACGTGGAAAAGCAGGGCAGCGTGGATCAGGGAAGCATGGATGTAGAGCCGGAGGTTTTCATTCTCTCTCTGCAACAGGCTTTATATACAGATGAGAACATTATTTTGGCTGAAACAGCACAGGAATGGAGATTAGTGTGAAAAATACATTTTTCACACGCAAGATTTGTGCTTCGCACAAACTTGTGATGCGCTTAAAAGCAGCGCAGGAATGGGGATTATTATGCACATATTGATGTATCGCTGGAAGGCTTATAATTACAGAGACATAGAGCAGACATTTATATTGCTGGGACATACTGTGGATAATATCGAACAGCACCTTGGCAATTATGATATTGATCCGGAATTTGAAAAAATAATTGAGCACAAAATGCAGGAAACGCATTATGATATGGTATTTACGGTCAATTATTTTGCGCTGATCTCGAATGTCTGTCAGAAGATGGGAATAAAATATGTATCGTGGAGCTGTGACAATCCGCTGATCAGTATGTATCACGAATCTATTTTTCATCCCTGCAATTATATATTTACCTTTGATAAGACAAATTATCTGGAATTTCGGGAGATGGGAGTAGAGCATATCTGGTATCTTCCGCTTGCGGTAGATACAAACCGGATGGATATGGTGATTGCAAATTCGCCGGAAATACAGAAATACAAAGGGGATATCGCATTTGTTGGAAGCCTTTATGAAAGAAATTCTTATGATAAGATAAAAAGCAGGCTGCCAGAATATCTACGGGGGTATTTTGACGCAGTGATCGAGGCACAGTTAAATATCAGTGGTGCAAATATTGTGGAATCTATGCTGACCACGGATATACTGGAAAAACTTCAGGAATATTTTGAACTGGAAAAATCAGAAGGGTCGTTTTCGGATCTTGGACTGATCTTTCAGACGACCGTACTTGGATTTAAAATTGCGGAAGTGGAGCGCAGACGTGCATTGATCGAACTGTCAAAACGTTATCATATCAATGTGTACAGTAACAGTGATATAAGTGATATGCTGCGGATTCAGTACTGTGGTTCGGTTGATTACTGGAGTGAGCTGCCGCAGGTTTTTCGTATGTCAAAGATCAATCTGAATTTTACGATTCCGAATATCAAGAGCGGCATACCGCTCAGGGTATGGGATGTGCTTGGGGCAGGTGGCTTTTTGTTGACGAACTATCAGGCAGAGATACCATATTATTTTAAAGAAGGCGAAGATTTAGTATGCTTTGACGGAATTGATGATCTTTGTGAAAAAGCAGGATATTATCTGGCACATGAGGAAGAACGTCTGGCAATCGCAGAAAATGGTTATCGAAAAGTAAGGGAGCATCACAATTATATAGAAAGAATAAATACGATGCTGGATATTATAGAAGAAAATGAAAATCAGGAAAATGATATATAGTACATGATCAGTGCGAAAGATGCATAATCTGAAGTTGCATCTGGGATATTGGAATATTAAACGGACACTACAGAAAATCTGTAAGTGTCCGTTTAGCAGTATCTGTCTAACATCATTCCGGAATAAATGGAGGTCAGGTAAGGGCAGGAAAAATTCTTATGTCCGGGTCTTTTGTATGTGATCATCGTTTTGCTTGCATAATTTAATGGGTCAACAGAGACATTTCCAGCGGTCGTTCCGAGATCATTTTTGAATTTATTTAATGTGGAAAAACATTCTTTGGCATCAGCAGAAGTAACGGCGTCTGTCAGGAGATTTGTATCGATTTTGATTTCTCCATCGTCTGTTAAATTCAGTCCGTATGACTCAAATTCATTGTAATAAGGTTTCACTACCTGCGTGAAATCACGCCGCAATTTATCTGCTTCCTGTGTACCGTCATAGTGATAACTCAGTTGGATCAGATTATTGTACGCATTTATCAAAGACTGTACATTGTCTACAACAGAGTCAGCGGTTGTTTTGAAACCAATCTGTACAGGCGTTGTCCGGGAACTTGGTTTGTTCAATGTCAGCTCAAAAGCATTGTTGACGGTAAAAGTGTTAGACAAGGATGCGTGTTCAGTACCATTTAACAGGAAAGAAGAATTACATGCCTGCTGGGCAACATTGTCAATACCGAGTGTCTGCATTGCTTTTGCGGATGCATGATCGGAACTTGGGGTAACTTCAAACAGATAAGACTGACCGTCAGCGAGACCGGTCTGGCTTGAAGTCAGACGCAGTGCAATCTTATTGCTGGCATTTTTCGCAAGATCTGCATGGATTCCGACGCCGGAAGAATTGACCAGGCGTGCAAGTTTTTCAAGAATGTACTGATTGTCATCATTTCTGCCTGCCGTATACTGAAATTCGTATGAATTTAAGTCAGTTGATATGTCGAATGTGTAAGTACCGGCCTTAAAATCACATTCATCAGGATACAGAAACTTTCCGATATTGATCTGCGGAGCAGCAAGCTGCCTTACTTCAACATCAAAATGCAGAGAATTATCGAGATTCTGATCTTCTCCGATGTAGGAAACATTAACAGAGGATGAATCAGAAGACTTTGCCACTTTTTTATTGAATACGTTTTCAATCCCCTCATCATTGTCAGAAAGAGCCGCGATCACATTCTGGATTGAGCGGGTATGTTCTTTCAGATCAATCGCAAATTTTTTGACATCTGTGGAGTCTGGAATTTTATACAGAGGAGTATCTTTGTTTGTTTTTACAATCTGATTATAGACAGCACGAAGCTGACTCTTCTTATGGGTATCATAACGCGATACCTTCGAAGTGCCATAAGTGCTTAAATAATAATGATATGCACTGTCAATAGCAGCCAAGAAAACCCCTCCTTTCTTCCATGAAATATATAACATTTATCAGGTTATAGGACAGCATCCTTGCCGCCTGGCATGGTAAATGTGGGGATTTTAATATAAATTTAAAGATTCTTTAGAACTATTTCGGTTGAACCATCTAAAAATATTATACCATTTGAGAAAAAAATGTGAAATAGGAAATAAAATAGGAAAAAACTCACAGAAAAGTATGGATAGATATTGTGGATTTTTAAATATAAAAAAAGATTGACGGAAATAGACGGATATGATATAGTAGACAGGCGATGGAAGTAGGTCTTTTTTTTATGCCTTTTTTTAAGGACTGTCGCTGATCCTTAGAAAACGTCTCACTACGGAGACCGGGGCAGGAAAAAGCACAAAGAATTTTAATGGAGGTGGAAGTTGTGCGCACAAAAATAACATTGGCATGTACGGAATGCAAAAACCGTAACTACAACATGACAAAAGACAAAAAAGCTCATCCTGACAGGATGGAAACCAAAAAGTATTGCAGATTCTGCAAGACCCATACGTTACACAAAGAAACCAAATAAGACGCGCGTGGCAAAGGAGTGAAAAAATGGGAGAAACCGAGAAGTTAGACAAGGCTCCGAAAGAGAGTTGGTTTACCGGTCTTTCGGCTGAGTTCAAAAAGATCATCTGGCCGGAGAAACAATCACTTGTAAGACAGACCACGGCGGTTATTGCTGTATCCGTTGTATTAGGTCTTATTATCGCGCTTTTGGATTTCGCAATTCAGTATGGCGTTGATTTCCTTGTTGGTTTTAATTTTTAATGGAGGCAGAGTGATTTATGGCAGAGGCACACTGGTATGTTGTTCATACCTACTCAGGATATGAGAATAAGGTAAAAGCGAACATTGACAAGACAATTGAAAACAGACATCTGGAAGATCAGATCTTAGAGGTCCGCGTCCCGATGCAGGATGTTGTCGAAATGAAAAATGGCGCAAAAAAATCCGTATCAAAGAAAATGTTTCCGGGATACGTTCTTATCAATATGGTTATGAATGACGACACATGGTATGTTGTCAGAAATACCCGTGGTGTTACCGGATTTGTTGGTCCGGGAAGTAAGCCGGTTCCACTTACCGATATGGAAATGAAACCATTGGGAATCAAAAAAGAGAACATTGAAGTTGACTTTACAGAGGGAGACACCGTTGTGGTTACCGGAGGCGTCTGGAAAGACACCATCGGAGTAATTCAGGCGATGAACCACGGAAAACAGAGTGTAACGATCAATGTTGAACTGTTCGGTCGCGAAACACCGGTAGAAATAAGTTTCGCAGATGTAAAACTTAACAATTAATGCACAGACCAGGATCTGTGCGCAGGTATGAGATCATGCCTGAAACATTGGATTAAGGAGGCAATTCCAAATGGCAAAGAAAGTAGAAGGATATATCAAATTGCAGATTCCTGCTGGCAAGGCTACACCTGCTCCTCCAGTTGGACCTGCTCTTGGACAGCACGGCGTTAATATCGTTGAATTTACAAAACAGTTCAACGCAAGAACAGCTGATCAGGGAGATCTTATCATCCCTGTAGTTATTACAGTATACGCAGACAGAAGCTTCAGCTTCGTTACAAAGACACCACCTGCTCCTGTATTAATTAAGAAAGCCTGCAACATTAAATCTGGTTCTGCAACACCGAACAAGACAAAGGTTGCTACACTTTCCAAAGCAAAATTACAGGAAATCGCAGAATTAAAAATGCCAGACTTAAATGCAGCATCTTTAGAGGCAGCTATGAGCATGATCGCCGGTACTGCAAGAAGTATGGGCGTTACCGTAGAAGAATAGAATTTGCAAAAACAGCAAATTCATTGGAAGAATGCAAGAGCGGCATTCTTCTGGAAAATTCTACAACAATTAAGACTATTTGTTAACGATTATGTGGGAGGGCCCTCTCCCGATAATACCACCAGGAGGTTTTTTTAGAATGAAAAGAGGAAAGAAATATCAGGAAGCTGTTAAAGGTTTTGACAAGGCTGCTCAGTACGATGTTGCTGAAGCAATCAGCCTGGTAAAGAAAAACGCAACAGCTAAATTTGATGAGACAATCGAACTTCACATCAGAACAGGTTGTGATGGACGTCATGCAGAGCAGCAGATCCGTGGTGCGGTTGTATTACCACACGGAACTGGTAAATCAGTTAAGGTTTTAGTATTCGCAAAAGGAACCAAGGTTGATGAAGCACAGGCAGCAGGCGCTGATTTCGTAGGCGGCGAGGAACTGATCCCGAAGATTCAGAACGAGGGATGGTTAGATTTCGATGTTGTTGTTGCTACACCGGACATGATGGGCGTTGTTGGACGTCTTGGCCGTGTACTTGGACCGAAAGGTTTAATGCCAAACCCGAAAGCTGGAACAGTAACTATGGATGTTACAAAAGCTGTTAACGACATCAAAGCTGGTAAGATTGAGTACAGATTGGACAAAACAAACATTATCCACGTGCCAGTTGGAAAAGCTTCTTTTACAGAAGAACAGTTAAGCGACAACTTCCAGACCCTTATGGGTGCAATCAACAAAGCTAAACCTGCAAGCTTAAAAGGTCAGTATGTTAAGAGTGCAACTCTTACATCTACAATGGGACCTGGTGTAAGATTAAACGTAGTTAAAATTACACAGTAACAGCAGAAAATTGTTGACAACCATAATATACAATGTTATAATGCAAATCGTTGAGTTGGTTTTTGACCGCTCAGCGGTTTGCATATATGCCGAAGACAGTAGGTGCCACATGGCGTAAACGTAAGACGACCTACCGAGGGGATCTTTATCAAGATTATTTTGACCGTATCTCTCTGTCTTTGCAGGGAGTTTTTTATTTGTTACAATACATTCACTTATGAAGGTGCAATTTATTATAAATATAAAAAACGGTTTTATATACCTCAAGTCTTTTATGCAGCAGCGGTGGATTATCCATTGCGATCCGACAGGAGTTACCTGCCGGCAAAATAATAAAAGGAGGTGCACGATTCGTGGCAAAAGTAGAACTCAAACAGCCTATCGTACAGGAAATTTCTGAAAACATCAAAGATGCACAGTCAGTCGTAGTAGTTGACTACCGTGGACTTACCGTAGCAGAAGATACTCAGTTACGTAAAGCATTAAGAGAAGCTGGTGTTACTTACAAGGTATACAAAAATACTTTAGTAAGCCGTGCAGTAGAAGGTACACAGTTCGAAAGCTTAAGAGACGTTCTTGAAGGACCAAACGCTTTCGCTATCTCTACTGAGGATGCAACAGCTCCGGCAAGAGTTTTAGCTAAGTTCGCTAAAACAGCTCCTGCTCTTGAAATCAAAGCAGGTGTTGTTGAGGGTACTTATTATGACGAGGCAGGCATGAAAGCTATCGCAGCAGTACCGTCAAGAGAAGAACTTCTTTCCAAATTACTTGGAAGCTTACAGTCTCCGATTACCAACCTTGCTCGCGTTCTCAATCAGATCGCAGAAAAAGGCGGTGCGGCAGATGCAGCAGTAGAAGCTGCTCCGGCAGAAGAAGCAGTAGCTGCAGAAGAACCAGCAGAAACACCGGCAGAGTAATCTATCCGGCGGCTGGATGAAACAGTATAGGGGCACGGCAGAGAGACTGACCGATGCTATAATAAATTATAATGGAGGAAAATTATAATGGCAAAATTAACAACAGCAGAATTTATCGATGCTATCAAAGAGTTAAGCGTATTAGAGTTAAATGATTTAGTAAAAGCTTGTGAAGAAGAGTTCGGCGTATCTGCAGCAGCAGGCGTTGTAGTTGCAGCAGCAGGTGCTGGTGACGGCGCAGCAGCAGAAGAGAAGACTGAGTTCGATGTAGAGTTAACAGAAGTTGGCCCGAACAAAGTTAAAGTTATCAAAGTTGTTCGTGAAGCTACAGGATTAGGCTTAAAAGAAGCTAAAGACGTAGTAGACGGAGCTCCAAAAGTATTAAAAGAAGCAGCTGACAAAGCAACAGCTGAGGATATCAAAGCTAAACTTGAAGCTGAGGGAGCAAAAGTTACATTAAAATAATTGCTTTTGTTTTGAACAAGGCAAAATGTGCACGGGAAAGTGTGCTTATAGAAGAGCAGCTGCCAGACATATCTGGCAACTGCTCTTTTTTGCGAAAGAATGTTTACACAGCCCGTATTCTTCTTTTACAAGAAAATGTTTGCACAGCCCGTATTCTGTTTTTACAATAGAATGATTACGAAGCCTGTGTTCTGCCTCTTATGACAATGGAATGTTTGCGAGGAGCCTGTATCTGCTTTTGATCATAACGGAACGCTTATGGGCATACAACTGTTATTTTGAGGCGATAGTAATGTATTTGGATGAAACGGACTTCTTTTGGCATTTTGGGCAATGTAAAGCTGAAGATGGGGATTTTAGAGTGGGTGCAGCAGAGTATGACATTTACCTTGAGTAATCTCCATTTTACTAAAAATCAAATATTGCAAAAAAAGAGTTGACAGAAGAAGAAACAGATGATATTATAGTCAAGCTGACCGCAAGATGTGACATAATCTTACAGCGGACAACGTCATTTTGGAAAAACTTCCAAAATAAAATAAAAAAGTTGTTGACAAACAGAACAACACA
>NZ_QRHS01000040.1:0-14937 GCF_003470905.1 Roseburia sp. AM23-20 | reverse complement strand
AACTTGCGGGCACTTTTCATATCTAGCAATCCCAAAGTTAGAACTTTCCTATAAAGTAAGAAAGAATTACAGATTCGTGATGCAATGGGCGATATTCTCAAACAGTTACCTCTCGACCTTAGTAAAAAGGAAGATGCTTTTTCCAAAGATTTACTGCTGTTGATGTTAAAGCAATATAACCTGTTTCTGGAATCATTCCAGTTTGCCTGCAAGAATTACAAGGGCAACACGAATGAAGCTGATATTGCAAAAGTAATGGGGTTTGAATCGAATGATGAATATAACGAGATTATGTTTCTCCGGGAGATCACCCACACTGTTAATGTCTTTAACGACATGGCAGATATCGTAAGGCTTTATTCCAAGAAACCAGAAATGGCAGAACAAAGGCTTGAAAATCTTTTATCAGAAGTTTTGTATGAGGATTCCGATTCGGTATAGAACGACAACCGGAGTTATGATATACTTACACGCAAGAAGCATTTCATCAGTTCCGATTGTCTGATATCGAAAGGAGACACACGATTATGGCAAAAGGATCTGTAAGAAAAAAAGGAAAGAAATGGTACTACCGCTTCTATGTAGAAGATGCAAGCGGCAATCTGGTTCAGAAAGAATACGCTGGAACAGAAAGTAAAAGTGAAACGGAAAAACTGCTCCGTCAGGCAATGGACGATTACGAAAGCAAAAAATTCATTGCAAAGTCGGAAAATATTACAATTGGAGAATTACTTGATATATGGGCAGAGGAAGAATTAAAGACCGGTACGCTCAGTAATGGGACAGTCCAGAATTACCTCGGTGCCATTACCAACATCAAGAAGCATCCAATTTCAGAGAGAAAGTTGAAAAATGTAACATCTGAGCATTTACAAGCCTTCTTCGATCTGCTTTCCTTTGGTGGCACTTATCCAGATGGTTCAGAAAGAAAAGGTTATAGCAAAGATTACATTCGTTCTTTCTCGGCAGTATTACAGCAGTCATTCCGATTTGCAGTATCACCAAAGCAATATATCACTTTCAATCCGATGCAGTATATTAAGCTGAAATACCAGACGGATGAGGTTGACCTGTTTTCCGATGATGACATGGATGGCGATATACAGCCAATTCCACGAGAGGATTATGAAAGACTGATTGAATTTCTACAGAATTACAATCCACCGGCAATACTTCCAATCCAGATAGCTTATTATGCAGGACTTCGTATCGGTGAAGCCTGTGGTCTGGCATGGCAGGATGTGAATCTTGAAGAACAGTGCCTTACAATCAGACGCAGTATCCGATATGATGGTTCAAGGCACAAGAATATCATCGGACCAACCAAACGAAAAAAGGTAAGGATTGTTGATTTTGGAGATACACTGGCAGAGATTCTTCGCAATGCCCGAAAGGAACAACTTAAAAACCGAATGCAGTACGGAGAACTTTACCATAAAAACTACTACAGAGAAGTAAAAGACAAAAACAGAGTTTACTATGAGTTCTATCATCTGGACGGAACAGAGAATGTTCCAGAAGATTATAAGGAAATATCCTTTGTCTGCTTAAGACCGGATGGAAGTTTGGAACTGCCAAGCACGTTAGGAATTGTTTGCAGGAAGATTGCTCAGAAACTGGATGGATTTGAAGGATTTCATTTTCACCAGTTGCGACACACCTACACAAGCAACCTTCTGGCAAATGGAGCAGCACCAAAGGATGTGCAGGAACTGTTAGGGCACTCAGATGTCAGTACCACCATGAATGTCTATGCACACTCTACAAGAAAAGCCAAGCGGGAATCTGCAAGGTTACTTGATAAAGTGGCAGGCAATGACTAAATAAAACTTTCCCTTATTTCCCTTACGATTATCTCATAAGGGCAAAAATAAGGGAAAATACATATCGTTTCGCTAATGCACAGGCTGGAAAGCCTGTAAAATAGGGAAAGTTAGAAATATATTTCGGCAAACTAGAATTTGTTTATTTCTTCTTTTTCGGTTTTGGAGCTAATATTATCGAGTAATATTTTTTTATCTTCCATTCTTCTTTTCCTCAAATTCCGATTGAGAAAACGATAAAGACGGAATGTAAACGTATGGAGCGTTTACGAACTTTAAACAATAATATTTAAATATATTATAATAAAAATCCATGTTCCTTAAATTGGAACATGGATTTTGTGGTAATGGGATAATTAATAATTTATATTTCACATGCCACATCATATGCTGATTTAATAGCATGATCAATATTACTTGGACGTTCTCCAGCACAATCACCAATATAGTGAAGTGGGAGAGGACAATCAGAAAGCTCTGGAAGGTTCTTTCTTGCACCAACAGCCATTACAACAAAGTCTGAAGCAATTTCTTCTGTTGATGTATTGTCGTCTATTGTTTTTTCAACAACTACAGAATCATCTTTGATTTCTGATAATTTTGCAGATGTTACTATTTGAACATTATAATGCTCTAATTCACTCATTAGAGTAGGTAGAACAGTGTTGCTTTCTTCTTTTGCAATCTGGTCCATCATTTCAATAATTGTAACCTTACATCCACGTGAAGCCAGATATTCAGCTGTCTCAACACCTACAAGACCACCACCGATTACAGAAACATTACCGAATACGATTTCTTTCTTGGCAAGCACATCCCATGCACTTGTAACAGTTGGAAGATCTTTGCCAGGAACAGGGATTATTGCGTTGTTTGCACCTGTTGCCACAATTACTTCATCGAATGAATTATAATCCTGTGATGTGAATTCTTCACCTAGCCTGAATGTAACATCTAATTCAGGAAGTACATTTGCATAATAATTAATACTTCTCATCATTTCTTCTTTTCTTGGAGGTACACTAGCAATAAGTAACTGACCACCAATCTGAAGTGATTTCTCAAAAATGGTTACACTATGACCTCTTAATGCAGCAACACGTGCAGCTTCAAGTCCAGCAATACCAGCACCAATAATAGCTATTTTCTTTGATGATGCTGCAGGAGTTATATGTCGTGTTGCTTCGTAACCGTTTTCAGCATTAAGTACACAACTTAAGAAAGCACGATTCTGAATATTATCTGTACATCCCTTATTGCACATCATACATGTTCTAACATTACAGCAATGTCCATCTGCGCATTTGTTTGCAAAGTCAGGGTCTGTGAGAAGAGAACGACCTAATCCAATGATATCAGCAGAACCATTTGCAATAACTGCTTCGGCAGCTTCTGGTGTAACGATACGGCCTACTACAGATACAGGAATAGATACAAGCTCTTTTATTTTTTTAGAATAAGAAACCATAAATCCGTATGGCTGTGTTCCCATGGCAGGGATTGTATCACCCATATTTCCTGTATGGTTAGCCTGTGCAACATGTAATGTGTCAACACCGCAAGCTTCTAATTCTTTTGCAAAAATGCAAGCCTCATCTAATGGAAGACCACCTTTTCCTCTAAAACTATTTTCTCCAAGAGGAGTAACTATAGGAAGCTTGTAGTCGATAACCATGTCAGGTACGATTGTTTTTAATCTTTTTACAAGTGTTAATGCAAAACGTGTACGATTAGCCAGGTCACCGCCATATTCATCAGTTCTATGATTTAAAATAGGAGAGCAGAGAGAACCAACAAGACGGTCTCCATGTATTTCAATACAATCAACACCAGCTTCGTGTGCTAAGATAGCACAGTTTTCCATATGCTTTATTATTTCATCAAGTTCTTCTGCAGTTACTTCATTTACAAAGTGCTGCATATCATGGTGAAGTTTAGCTCTTGCTTCCTGCATTTTGCCCTGATGGAACATATCGTTTAAAGCTTTGACATTGTAGTCAGGATGGAATAACTGAATTCCAAGCTTTGCACCATTTTCATGACATGCGTCAGCAAGTTTTTTGAAGCTTTGAACCTGCTCAGGTGAATAAAGCTTTGGTGTAGGAGAGAATGTTGGAAGTGGTGCAACATCTCCAATTACTATATATCCGACACCGCCTTTTGCGAGACGCTCGTAAAAACGAAAACTTTGTTCTCCAATTGAACCATCTTTTTCCTCATATCCTGTTGTAAGTGGTGGGAACATAATACGGTTTTTAAACTCAATATTTCCAACTTTTATAGGCTCTAATAATTTCATTGTTCATACTTCCTTTCAAAGTGAATATACTATTTAAGTGGTGTTAAAAACTCTAACATTAATTTGTCTAATTCTGCTCTTGCAAAAGCACTGGCAAAATTGTGGTTAGCGCCTTCAATCGTTTTATAATTGCATTTTCCATTGTAAAGTGACTCATATCTATGGCATGTTGCATCATCTACCAAATCATCTGCAGTTCCTCTTATAAGGAGGACTGGTCCGTTGTATCCTTCTGCTGACGAGAATGGCTCATAATTAAATAAATCATGATTAAAGGATGTTGGGAAAGTGAGTCCTTCAATATCGGCTTTGGTGATTCCCTGAGCTTCCATGGCTTCAGCACGATCCTTACATCCAAACCACATTCCAGCACCTGGACACATAAGCATGAGAGCATAAGGATTAACAATAGGAGCTGCAGTAGCAGCTGCGTATCCTCCCATACTCTGACCAGATAAGATAATCTTATCTGGATTGGCAAAATCTTGTGTTTTAGTCCAGTTTATAATATCCTCGATATCGTGTAGGATACCTGTAAAGGTCATGTCCTCGAATTCACCATCACTTTCACCATTTCCGTATAAATCAAAACGGACACTGGCAAATCCATGTTCAGCTAAGAATCTGGCTGTGTGAGTATAAATACTTTTGTAACCGCTTTTATTCCCTGTAAAGCCATGTACATTTACAATAGCAGGAAATCTTGTGCCATCTTCTGGAATGTTAACTATTCCGCGTAAGATGTGTCCATCACGGTTTGTGATTTCTACTTGTTTTGTCAATTTAAAATACCTCCGTTTCTAATTTTATTCTGCAGTAGCAGCATTTCGCTTGTCAGCTAAATCCTGTAACATTTCAGCTGTTTTCTCTTTTGTAAGAGGGTAGATAAATTTTAATACCAGAACAGCTAATAAATATCCTACAACATATAAACCTGTATATGTTTTCCAAAGACGTCCTGAGAATGCTTCATTCTGGACAGCTTCATTAACCTGGAATCCAGCAATTGCAAGTGCAAAACTACTCATACTTCCTGATACAGCATTAGCAAGTTTACGGAAAAATGTATATGCTGAGTATACAATTCCTTCATTACGTTTTCCTGTCTGAAGTTCCTGATAATCAATTGCATCATTTACAAGTGCCCAAACTAATACTTGGAAACCACTTACTCCAAGATAGCAGATTCCGTTGATGATAATAAAGAGCATAGGATTTTCAAGTGGGAAGAAGAATAAAATAGCATAAACAACAACTGAGAAAGTTGCACTGTACATAATCCATTCTTTCTTTCCAAATTTCTTAGCAACAAATTTTGTGCCTACGAATGCAATAAGTGACCAGATTACACTTAACATACCTGAAACTGCCATGATGGCAACATTTCCAAAATAATCGCGGAATAAATAAGTATTTAATCCGTTAACCATACCTGCTCCAACAATACCGATAAAGCTTGATAACATAACTCCGAGTAATGCTTTGTTTTTAGTAATATCTTTAATTACCTGGAAGTAGTTAAGCTTTTCTTTTTTCTCAACAACTGGCTCTGTAATAATACGCTCTTTACACCAATGAGATGTAAACATAAGACAGATTAATCCAATAACTGCACAGATTGCTGACATAATAAGGAAATGGCTAGGTACTGGCTGGTTATCTTTATATAAGAATAATGGTCCAGCAATAACGATAACTGTCATAAAAATTGTACCACCAAGACTTCTGAAACGAGAAAGGTCAGTACGTTGGTTAACATCATCAGTCATTACACTTGAAAGACTACCAAATGGAACGCTGACACATGTGTACATAATTTCGTAAACAATATATGTAATGAACATATAAGCAATACGTGCACCATAAGCGAAATTGCTTACGTTAACAAATCCTAATATACAGAGTACTGCAGTTGGAAAAGCAAAGAATTTAATCCAAGGAATAAATTTTCCTTTTCCTTTGTTTTTGTGGCTATCAACAAGTGCACCAATTAAAGGGTCATTTATAGCATCCCAAAACTTTGTAATAAGCATAAGGATTCCTACGTGTACTGGATTAACTTTTAATACCAGTGTATAAAAAATAGCAAGATACATGGCACGGAACTGCTCAGTACAGCAACATCCCAAATCGCCAAGAGTGTAACCAATTTTGTCCTTCATGGAAAAAGGTCTTGTTTCTTTCATGATAATTTACCTCTCAAATTTATATTGTTTTGGTAGCTACAATCTTATTATATTGTGGTTATGCTGATATCCATATACAAATATTGCTTGCAAACTACGAAAAATTGATATATTGTATATTTTGACAAAATGAACAAAAAATATAATAGGAAAGTGTGCAAAATAGACATATGAAAAAGCAAGGCTACAAAATGGAATATTTGAAAATATTGGATAGTACCCAGCGAAGCTTTGGGCAAAAGAAGAGCTATACAATTGTATTTATAGCTGGTGGGATAGGGTATATGCACCAGGAGGATGATAATATTGTATGTACTATGGAGGATTTGATATTTATTAAGCCAGGTAATAAAGTAAAGCTTGAATATCGTAAAAATAAGTATCCTCTTGAAGTTTATGTTCTTTATATAGGTGGAGAACTTTTAAGGAAATTATCAGATGAAGAAACAAGACTTGA
Source organism: Roseburia sp. AM23-20 (assembly GCF_003470905.1). NCBI lineage: Bacteria > Bacillati > Bacillota > Clostridia > Lachnospirales > Lachnospiraceae > Roseburia > Roseburia sp. AM23-20. The sequence goes on along the minus strand of NZ_QRHS01000040.1, from coordinate 8,172 downwards.
TGAAGCGTTTGATTTTGTTCCGTATCAAGTTAAGATTGTTCATTCTGAGAGTGAATCGGCTATGCTTATAAAGAATATATCCAAAAAGCTCTATTCGATGAATAATGAGCCGCCTAAATTTGCCCGCTCATTATACGAGAAAAGCCTATTAACTATGATTCTTGTACTTGCACTTCGCTCATCTGTTCAGGAGGATGTACAGATTAAGACGAATAAGAAAAAACACGTTGTAATGGATGATATCTTTATTTATATCAGAGAACATTTGACAGAAGATATCTCGTTGGAGCGCTTGGAAAATGAATTTTATGTAAGCCGTTATCATATAGTAAGAGAGTTTAAAAAAATGACAGGTGAGACACCTCATTCATACATTGTAAAGAGCAGACTTGATTTATGCCGCCATTATATAGAGCAGGGGAAAAGTATTCGCGAGGTATATGCGCTTGGTGGATTTGGAGGGTATAATCATTTTTTTAGAGCATTTAAGAAAGAATATGGTGTTACTCCAATGCAATATTACAATAATTTACAGATTGACAGGAATGAAAAGTAATGATTGTGTTTGTAGAATAAAGCAAATAAGCCCGCAATTAAGCGGGCTTAAAATATGAACGAACACATAGGTGGTTTCTAGTGTAAAATTCCTGTAGACTGTAAGAATAATACAAACATCATAATTGGAGCAACAAAACGAATCATACTGTTGCATATAATTTTCTGCAATGGTTTATAGCAAAATCGATAAAGGAATGTAAAATACTTATAAACAATGATTCCATCTGGAATCACTTCGTCATTTTGCTCACGCAATTTGAAAATAATATTATTATAATTTGCATCCGTATATGTAATGACTAAAACCTTTCTGTATTCCGTGCAAACCTTATTTATTATGTAAGTTGTTTTCCCAGCACCAGCCACTGCTAGCATTAACTTTTTATCCATCTTATAGCCCTCTCAATGTAGTCTGGTACGACTATATCTAGTGCATTCATCAATTGATATGCCGCTTCAGTCTTATTCTTCTTTTACATAGCTTAATTGCGGTCTATTTATCTTGTTTCCTGACTACTCAGGAAAAATATTTCTACCCTCGCCCCACCTGTATTTTCAGAATTTGAAAGTTTAATCCCTCCGCCATATTTTTCAGCCACAGTTTTTGCAAAAAATAGTCCCATCCCATAATGGGCTTCGCCATTTCTACTTGTGTCATCCATAAAAAACTGCTCTGTGCCATGCAATAATGCTTCTTTTGTAAATCCTGATCCGCTATCCTCCACAATGAATGTCAGCCGGCCATCCTGCTCCTTTGCGTCAATATAAATGATTCCATTTTCTTTTGTATGCTCCACTGCATTCTGAATCATATTCATTACGGCCCGGAACATTGGATCATAAGCAATCGTTACCTTTTTATCACTTTGTCCCGCCTTCCAATCTATTTTCTGGTGATAGATTTCTACCAGTCCGAGTGCCTGTTCCTTTATATCTGCGAAAAAATCTTCTAACCTCACCGTTGTATAGGTAACATCACTGCAATTCCATGATTTTGTGACATCTATCAACTGTTTTACATAACTTTGTATCTGTGTTGTGCCGTTCAAAACATAAGTGATATTATTCTTCTGTTCTGTGGTCAGTTCAGTCTCTGAAAGTAGTTCTGCATTTCCCCGTACAATCGTAAGAGGTGTTTTAATATCATGCGCCAAAGCAGACATCTGTTGTTTCTTTTCCTGCTCTGTTTTCCACTGCTTTTCTAAAGATTCTCGCAATGCATCTCGCATATCATCGATTGCCGATAAACAGTCATCAAACTCTTTGATACCGGAACAGGATGTCTCATATTCCAGATTTTGATCCTTTATTTGTCTGATTGCGTCTAATACAGGCTGCATCTGCTTTTTGATTCTTTTTCCAAAACGTATGGACGGAATGATGATAATCGCTACCGCTCCAATCACTGACATAATACTCATCACATTCTGTGGTCCTATAAAATGCTCCCTCAAAAAAGCTGAATGATATTGAGGTGTCAGGCGATATTGCAATACAACATATTCATTTTCCCTTACAATTACTTTATAAAAATATTTCCCGGATGCGTTTCCGTACTTTGCAACATTCCATGCTATCTGTTCGTATTGTTCTGACAGATCTCCACCTATTTTCTCTCCATTCTCTGAAAAGATTACATAATCACAAAGTGCAGGAATCATCTCAGCAGTTACTTTATCCGCACGTAAAATCGTATCATATGCTTCATTAATCTTTTGCTCTGCATAATTCGCCGGATAGATACAGCCCACACTAATCAAAAGGTACAGCAGCAGCCAAGCAACAATCACCAAACCTACTAATGATCCAAGCATGACCAGTACATATCTCATAAAAATCCAGCTGAGTGCATTGCTTCTCTTTACTCTTCCCATTTATATCCAATCCCCCAGACTGTTTTTATCGGTGTATAATCATAATCCGCAAATTTTGCTCTTATATTTTTGATATGCGTGATAATGGTACTGTCATTACTCTCACTGTCAAAACCAAAGACCTCTTCTAAAATCTGTTCTTTCGAGAAAACCTGTCCCCTGTTTTTAGCCAGGAATTCACAAATTTCGTACTCCGCTTTCGTAAGAGGAAGTTCCTTATCATCAACCAATAGTTTCTTTTGAGATATTTGAATACAGACCCTCCCCAAAACCATCCGGACAGAATGTTCCCTGTGCTCTCTTCTAAGATGTGCATTGATCCTTGCCCGAAGTTCCATCACTCCAAATGGCTTTGAAATATAATCATCTGCTCCTAAAGAAAGTCCGTTTACCAGACTGTTTTCCTCCGTTTTTGCCGTAAGAAACAAAATCGGACAATCCACAAGTGCCCTGATTCTTTTGCATAATTCGAAGCCATCAATTCCAGGCATCATAATGTCCAGTAAAATCAGGTCATAACGATGTAATTCTTCCATATTAATTTTTAGTGGATTACTTACTTTGGTAACCAGATGTCCATCCTTATTCAAAATGCTTTCTATCATTTCCAAAATTGCCGGTTCATCATCAACTACCAGTATTTTTGCCATAGTTTCCCTCGATTCTATTCCGATATTCTGTTTCCTTCCCAGTGGTTTACCCACCAAAAATAGTATACCATACTAATCCCTGTAAATATTAAGCAACCTGGTATGAATGACAACCATTCACCTACACTAGTTTCTCCCAATACAGATTGCAGATAAGTATATGGTACTCTACCCGTCCAGCAGACAAATACATATTTCCACACATAATCTCCAAGTCCGGTAAGCATCAATGCACTAATTAGTCCTGATATAATCCCTGCTCCAATGGATACCCCTTTTCCAAACTGAAAAGCCAGAATCAGCTGCCACAGATAAAGTGGAACACTGCTTCCCCACAGCAGCAATGCTGCAAATATACATCCTTTCATGATTTCGATATCGCTTGATGCGATTCTTCCAAATCCAATTCCGAATATGATTGCTGTCAATAGGATAGAGCACAGACACAAAACCAGTAGCATCAACAGTTTCGATAAAAATGCTGCAGGTTTATCCGGTAAAGACAACAGATTTTGAAAATCACCTGCATTTTGTTCCTGTTCCATCACACTTGCTGTAAAAATTCCAATAAGTACCGGAAGTCCTGCTCCTATTGCCTGATAAAATGCAATCACTTTCATATTTTCATTCCATGGTGAAAAAAAATAATATATTAAAAATATAACGCTGGTTATAATCGGAATCAGTAAGTGTGCCAGAATCACAGATGTTCCTTTCATCTTTCGCAAGTCTGCATTAAGAGATCTTCCAATCATCTTATTTCACCTCTCTTCTCTCAAACCATTTCAAAAACAGAACCGTTACAAAAACAAACCAGATGATTGAGAGACACATTCCCGGAACAATGACTCCCGTATCCAAAAGAGGATTCCCTGCTTCTGCGGCAAGTCCATTTGGTAAAACATGAAGCAACGGGCACATCATTCGCATAGGGATTGCAGAAACAAGTACATACCAGATTCTGGTTTGTGATATTACCACACCGCTGACGGTAATAAACAGGCAGACGAACAGGTTTACAATCATTCCAAATCGTTCACTTAAAAATAAAGCTACCGGAATCTCCCATAACTCAGAAACCGTCAGAAACAATACTGCAATCAACGCTCCTCCAACTGGAACATGTGTCGTTAGAAGAAAGCCTCCAAGCGTTGCTCCTGCAAACACAATCACATTAGAAAACAAAATCATGTACCCAATATAAATAATTTTCCCCAGCAACAATTTTCTTCTGTCTGTGGGAATAGTCATTAAATGATAGTATTTTATCTTTTTCTCCTGCGCCACAGAAAGATAACAAAATAGAGCAATCATCCCCGGCAGCAAAAGTGTATACCACCAGTTCCAAACACTTTCTGCATAAGCATTTGTCATCCCAAGAGTAAATATAAATGCCATGACAAACGTAAGAAGAGGAAATCCCCAGATAAACTTTTTTCGCATGGTTCTTTTGGCTTTTTGATGTTCTGCTTTTATAATATTAACCATGGATTTCACCTGCTTTCTGGTTTTTTCTTACCACATTCATAAACAAATCTTCAAGATTATCCCCCTGCTTTAATGCTCCTTCGTATCCTAAGATTCCACCTGAAATAATCCCGACTTTATCTGCAAGTAACTGTACCTCTGAGAGAATATGACTGGAGAGAATTACAGTGATTCCCTGTTCCGGAAAAGACCGGATCAGCTCTCGTAATTCCTCGATGCCTATTGGATCTAATCCATTCGTAGGTTCATCCAATATCAAAAGTTCCGGTTCTCCAAGCAATGCCATTGCAATGCCTAGTCTTTGCTTCATTCCCAAAGAAAACTGTCCTGCTTTCTTCTTTCCGGTGTTTGTAAGTGATACAATCTGCAAGACCTCATCAATTCTGTTTTCATCTGTACCAAGCAATAATTGTCTTACCTTCAAATTCTCTCTGGCGGAAAGATTTTCATAAATAGGCGGATTTTCAATTAACGCTCCTATTTTTGATAAATCTTTCCTATCCAAAAGTTTTCCATCAAAGTAAATCTTTCCTGCAGTTGGTTTCATCATACCAGTCAACATTTTCAATGTGGTAGATTTTCCCGCACCATTCGGTCCAAGCAGTCCATAAATCTGTTTCTTTTCTATATTAAGTGAAACATTATTTACCGCTTTCTGCTTTCTAAAATATTTACACAAATTTTGTGTCTGCAACATCATTTCCATCTTTACTATCCTTCCATATTTCATTTCTTACTGAAATATAACCTAACAGAAAAAAATAAAGATTTGATGAAGATTGCTAAATAATTCGTCTACTCTATTTTTATTCTCGTATGGAATAAACCATCAATTGAATATCATTATCAGAACTCGGCTTTCCACTGAAATCAGCAAAGCTGTTACAAATACGAATGCTGCTTTGTCATATCGTGCTCAATCTGCACATAATATTCATCTTCCACCTGTTCTACGAAGATTTTATGATGTTCGTCTGTCTCCTCAGCTGTTATCCAGCGCCCTTGGTGCTCCAAATCATTCTTATATCAGTCAAATTAAATGAAGGTACTGACTCAGATATTCTGATGTTTTTTACAGCAGAGTGTTTGAACCGGTACCTTCTTGTGTTATCATATCAAAGTTACAAGAATAGCAGGTATCTCCCCGACCAAAGTTTGACACCTGCTATCATAACAATCCGATGCACCACTACATCCTTAAACAGGGAGATGCTGCACCAACGCTACTCATATATTATCAGAATCCATGTTTTACAGCATCATTTTATGAATAAAATATAATCACTCAGCTTGTCATTGAGGTAATTAATTGTTGTACCAGTCCCTTGGTACAAGATTATCATCACTTGACCACCAATCCTCACAGACAAATTTTCTAAAAAAATCATCTTTCAAGTCTGCATGATCAACAATGATTACTTGTAGTTTTCCTTTAGCTTCATTTGTACGATTAATAATAAACTGATACATTTTGTCAACTTCATTCCAATCTATCTGTTTTTCATCCATTTCAGATGGAAAATAAACTTGGGATGGCTGGTCAAGAAATAAAAATCTTGGAACAGGGCGATTGGCATTGATAAAAAAATGCTGCAATGCAAAATATGAAATAAGATGAACACCCACCCAGTTCGAACCGCTTCCCAATTGCTTGAGTGGCACAGGTCTTTCTGGCTTATCTACAACAACCGTTACCTTATTCATATCCAATCTATATGGATTGTCACAATGTTCTAATTGCAACTCCTTAGCCCATTTTGTCATATCCTCTTGTATTCTTGAAAGTGCTGACTGTTTGCGTTCTTCCACAGATTCTCTATCAAGAATATTATCAATCTCTTCTATGCACTTCTCAATCTTTTTTACAATTTGTTCTTGTTTTTCTGACTCTGTATCATTTTTAACACTTTCAACCCAAAGACTAATTCGTCCAACAACTTTACCTCTTCGTGCATTTATATCCCGTAATCGTATTCGTTCTTCTTCTTGCTGATATATTCCATCAATTTCTGCTTCTAACAATCTAATTTCTTCACGTTTATTTTCCCGTTCTTGCTCCAAATTATCAATATATAACCGAAGCTTCGGTTGCTCACGTGTTACATTTGCTATTGACTTATCCAAATTGACAATAGAAGCCTTTATCATTTCTACACTAGGAAGTGGTTGCTCTAATACCCCCGAACATAATGGACATTTATCTGGATTAAAATCTAATTGCTCAAAAAGTCCTATTGATTCAAGTCGCATCTTCTGGTGTTGTGCTTCACTAAAATATCCTGTGGTTTCTCCAATAAACTTTTTAGCATTATCAATATTAATCCCTATCTCACTAAACTCATCTCTCATTTCTTGAAGTCTACTTTGTAAAAAGGTAAGCCGATCCATTCCATCACTATGTACTACATTATTGGGCGTCCAATTCATAGTAGCTTGTAGAATAGAAAACATCTCCTGATAATTCTGATAATCTATCTGTACTTTTTCATCAAGAAGACCAACTTGACGAGCTTCAGCAATTAATGAAATTGCTCGGTCTGAACCACCTCCCATTAAATTTCGATTTTCTTCAAGCTTACGTTTTTCAAGTATCAATCTACGTTTAAGTATACTTCGTTCATTTTCCATAGCTAAAGCCTCTTCACTAATGGCTCCTAGAAAATAAGCACTAGTATCTTTTATAGCTTGTGTAATGAAATCATCTGACTGATGATGAAACAAAAAGTTCTTTGCTGCAATTTCATCTTGTCCCTGAAAGCAATAATATAGTGCATGTCTTATATTCGCTGCTAACGGTAATCTACTCTGCCCCTCAGGCGGTGTATATAAATTTTCTGAAATTCCAATTCGCTTAGTCAGTTCTTCTTCAATTCCTGATACATTTGTATTAGAAACAAAATCACATACTTTAGGAACTTCGATTTTTTCTCCTACTTCAATATAACAAAATCCTGTTGTTTGTTGACCCTTATCTGGATTTTTACGTGCCACAAATACACGCTCATGTTCAAATTGCAACAACAAACCATACCATGCAACATTGTCACGGACTACTCCGTCTGCAATATTACAAGATTCACCACCCAAGCAATAGTCAATAATATCACCTACTACTGATTTTCCTGATTTAGATTTACCAGTAATAATATTTACCTTTCCCAATTCAAAAGGCAAGTGGCGCACCTTTCCATTATAACCATAAATCACCAACTCACGTATCTGCATTATGGTCTCACCCCCAACTCGATATATATTGTTTCAACTTTTCCCGCTAACGCAAACCACTTAGCAATATGTTCCCCTTTTTTAAGACAATCTGAAATTTCTTCATCAACAAATTTTGTTTTACTTAGAATTCTTGAAGTTGATGATATCTCCAATTCTCCATTTTCTGTCAAACGGATTTTTCCTGTTTGAAGGAGAAATTCAACAGATTCATTTGTTATTGGGACTAATTCTCTTGCTCTTTTGGGAAAGTCAATCAACAATTGCGGATATCGCTGAATCCATACCAGCAATTGAGTTCGACTATTTATATTCATCCTAGTATACTGTATCATTGAAATTTAGTATATCTGCCACTTTAATTAAAAAGTGACAGA
>NZ_QRHS01000004.1:0-168932 GCF_003470905.1 Roseburia sp. AM23-20 | reverse complement strand
GGAAGCACGGTAACGTGTGGAGCTGACTGTTACTAATCGATCGAGGGCTTGACCAAATAGAATCGGAGTTCTGTATGAAGTTTTGAAGGTACTAACTTTTAATACATATGATAAAAATGACGTATCAAATACGTCGTTTTGTTATATATTTAATATTCCTCGATAGCTCAGTTGGTAGAGCACGCGGCTGTTAACCGCGCTGTCGTAGGTTCGAGTCCTACTCGGGGAGTTTTTTTATCCGGTAAATCATAGTTTGTGTTTATCTGGATCATACTCCGGCTCCGTGGTCAAGCGGTTAAGACATCGCCCTTTCACGGCGGTAACACGGGTTCGATTCCCGTCGGAGTCACTTACAATATTATATGGCGACATAGCCAAGCGGTAAGGCACGGGTCTGCAACACCCTTATCATCGGTTCGATTCCGATTGTCGCCTCTGAAAAGTAGAGAGCTTTAGGATTTTCTAGAGCTCTTTGTTGTATTTATAAATATAAACAGAACAAAAAGCGCAATAAAAAGTAAAAATTTACAAAAATTGACTTTTTAAAACTCATTTTTTGTGATATTCTAGTATATATTCTAAATATTATTATGTTGGAGAGGCAGCAGAAGATTCTGCTCAAGAGGGTAGTGTTATGGCCAATAAGAACAAAAAATCACCTGTAAAAGGTGTAAGATCACAAAGGTCAAAAAAAGTTCCGAAACAGACAATGGTTCAAAAAAAGGAACAGAAGAAAGGCGTACTGTTTAGTATACGTGCGAAGATTTTTTTATGTTTTCTGGTTCCGATCCTATTTTTGATTTTGGTTGGGGTATTTTCTTATAAAAAAGCAGCTGCTGGTATGTATGATACATTCCGGGATTCAAATGAACAGACAATCAATATGGCAAACCAGTATATTGATGTAAGTAACTCTTTTATTGAGGCAGAGGCATTAAAGTATGCATTTCAGTCAGATCTTGGAAAATATATGATAGGTCTGTATGAGACTGATTCCACGCAGAAAAAATCTGTTATTAACAGTGTGGGATCAAGTATCCGTGCATCTCAGGCAGGAAATGAGTTTATCAGCAATATACATATTGTGACAATTGAAGATATCCAGATGTTATCCACAAGGGCAGGCGGAACTGCAATGGGTATCTACAAAGAGTATAAGGATGAAATGCTTGGATATTCTGATAATGAAAAAAAATTACCAGAATGGGTTGATTATCATAAGACTTTAGACGAAACCCTTGGTTTAAAACAGTCAGATTATATTATGGCATATCAAACAACGCCACAGTCTGGTAAAGGATTTATTGTAATTGATATCAAAGCATCTGCTATTCAGGAATTTTTAGATAGCCTTGATATGGGAGAAGGTAGTATCATTGGTTTTGTTACTAAGTCAGGAAGGGAAATTATTTCCGAAAAACTTCCGGAAGGTCAGGAGAGTACCAGAGCGGATGGTGAGACAGTATTCTATGGACAGGATTTCTTTAATAATATTGAAGACCAGCAGACTACCAAAGAGGTCAGCATAAATGGAAAGAGCTACCTGTTCTTTTACAGCCGGATGGAGCGTACAAATGCTGCGGTATGTGCACTTGTACCAATGGAGATTGTCAATGGACAGGCAGATGAGATCCGCAATGTGACGATCGCAGTAGTAGTAATTGCATGTATTGTTGCAGTAATGATCGGTATTATCATCAGTACCGGAATACAGAAGAATATGATACGTATTTCCGGAAGACTTGAAGAGGTTGCAGAGGGAAATCTTACAACTAAGGTCAGCGTTAAAGGTCATGATGAATTTAACAATCTTGCAGTTGTTGCAAATAATATGATCAATAATAATAAAAAGCTGGTTCAGAAAGTAAGTGGAGCAACTGACACATTAGAGTCATCTGCGCAGGAAGTAAGACAGGCATCAGATGTTATGAAAGATTATTCTGCGAACATTATCCAGGCGATAGATGAGATTAATGATGGTATAACAAAGCAGTCTGAACATGCAGAAGAGTGTGTAAGAAAGACAGATACGCTTTCAGAGGAAATTCAAAATGTCAGCAGCATTGTAGGCCAGGTCGAGAAACTTGTCTCTGAGGCAGAAAGTATGATTAGTCATGGTATGGAGATGGTTCAGACGTTGGGTGAACGTGCAACAAAAACAACAGATGTAACCATAAAGGTAGAGACCAGTATTGAGGAGCTCAAAAAGGAATCTGAGATTATCAATGAGTTTGTGGAAACAATCACAGATATTTCTGAACAGACGAATCTGCTTTCTTTAAATGCTTCTATTGAAGCGGCGAGAGCAGGAGAGGCAGGAAGAGGATTTGCAGTGGTTGCTGAGGAGATCAGAAAGCTTGCAGATCATTCTGCAGAGGCAGCCGGAGAAATTCAGAACAATGTAACTCATATCAGTGACCAGACGGTAAACAGTGTAGAAAATGCAAAACAGGCACGAGACATGGTTGCACTTCAGACAGAAGCTGTACAGGAAGTTGTTGGAGTTTTTGATGACATGAATCAGTGTATGCAGAAGCTGTTTGATGGATTGAAAGAAATCGTATCCAGTACAGAGCAGGCGGATAAAGAGCGTGAAGATACTTTGGCTGCAGTAAAGAATATTTCGGATATTATTGCAGAAACAGCAGAGGGAACAAAACTGGTTCAGAGTGTTGCTGCAAAACTTCAGGAGAATGTAGATACCATGAATCAGACGGCTCAGTCACTGGGTGATAATATGAATGATCTGAAATCGGAGATTTCAGTATTTAAAACAGAATAAAAGAAATTATGTTAAATGGGGAAAGTATAGAGTGCTTTCCCCATTTTTATGTCGTAAGCGGCGTACTAATCAGCAGGCGGCTTTTTTTATTTTCTTGCAACAAAACCTGCCTTTATTTAGACTATATATATGACAGAAAAATAAGTATCTAATGAAAATCCCATGGAGAAAATATTTATGGAAAATTATCTGAAGCTTGTGTGGCGGGCAAAACGCGGAGACGTGGATGCATTTGCCCAACTGTATGCCGGAATATACGAGGATATGTACCGCTTTGCATTGTATACGTTGCGAAATGCAAGTGATGCGGAGGATGCGGTAAGTGATGCCGTTACTGACGCGTTTGCATCAGTTAAAAAGCTGCGCAGTGAAGAAGCATTTAAGAGCTGGATATTTCGGATTTTATCCAATAAATGCAAGGATCAACTGCGTGAGTATGCGGGCAAAAATGAGACAGGGATTGAGGATACAGAGGAGATTGCGTGTGATTCCGGACCAGAGATGACAGAATGTATACAGATCAGGAAGCTATTTTTTGAACTTGCGGATGAAGAGCGCCTGATCATCAGCTTGCATCAGTTTGCAGGTTATACGAGCCGTGAGATTGCTGAAATATTACATATGAATGAAAATACCGTGCGTTCCAAAGAAAGCCGCGCTTTAAAAAAAATGGAACAGCAGTTGCAATGAATGGTTATCAGAGGTAAATGCAGTAGTGAAAATTTTTCATTACAGAATGGAGGTGCCTATGTCAGAAAAAGAAATCTTAGACAAAATAAAGAAATCTGCCGAACAGGAAGAAATTCCAGAGAGTATTCATCCGGAAAAGATGAAAAGAAAATTAAAGGAGAACCAGAAAAATAAGGTAAAACGAAGAAGCGGGATCACTTATTACGGGGCTGTCGCAGCGGCGGCACTTGTGCTAGTCGTAGGTGTGGCAGGAGGAATCCATGCAGTTACCGGGGGAGAAACAGGGTTTATGACGGCGCCGGTGGGTATAGAAAAAGCGGCATCCGGGCAAAAGTCAGATGAAGGATCAGAAGGCAGCAGCGAATTAAAAGATGGAGCGACTGCAGGCGTAGAGAAAAATGCACAAAAAAAAGATGCAGGATCTTTGTATACAGTCGCAAAAAATTATGGAGAGGTCTATGATGCAATTTGCTCTGGCAGTGGTCAGGAAAAGGAAGCAGACGGAATAGCGGTTGCGGAGGGAGAAAATTCAAGTTCCGGTGATGTTACAACATATATTATGGGCGACACGGCAGATACAGCAGGTGCAGTAGTAGATGGTGTGGAAGATATAGGCAGTACACAAATGATAAAAGGTGCCGGAGCACAGTCAGGGAAGGAAACCGCAGATGTGTCATCTGATACGGCAGAACAGCGGTATTCCGGGACAAATCTGCAGACGCAAGGCGTGGATGAGAGCGATTTTGTCAAAACAGATGGTTCTTATATTTACACGGTAAGCCACAATGAAATATTGATTACGGATATCCGGAAAAAAGCATTAAAACAGACCGGAAAAATACAGATTTCTGAAACTTCATCCGACCGTGTGCTTGAGATGTATGTGGATGGTGATATTTTAAGCGTGATTGTGGAAAGTGAAGATTCCGGACTGGAAATGCAGGCAGATGATACAGAAAATTATACGGAAGACTGTATTTATTATTTCAGGGATGGAACAAAAACGAGGGTGATCACTTATGATATCAGTAATCCAAAAAAGCCTGTAAAGACCGGGTGTGTGACGCAGGATGGAAGGTATCAGACATCAAGAAAGGTCGGAAATATCATTTATCTTTTTACCAATAAAAGAATCAGTATGCCACAACAGACAAAAGAAGAAGCCGTTACGGAAGAAAATGTAAGTGGATGGATTCCGTTAGTCAATGATAATGCGGTAGATGCAGAAGATATTTACGTGGACAATGGTGGTGGAGGAAGCAACAGTCTGCTGATATCCTCAGTAAATGTGAAAAATCCGGATCAGGTTGTGGATAATACCATGATTTTAAGTCAGTATGTGGATATCTATGTGAGTGAAAGTGCGTTTTATGCGTATCAGATAAAAGGTTCCTGGAATGATGCGGTAACACAGATTGCAAAATTTGGGCTTGTTGATGGGAAGATGGATGCTGATGGAGCAGTTTCAGTGAACGGGAGAATTACAGATACATTTGCGATAAATGAACAAAGCGGAAAACTACGGGTTTTAACGACCAGCCAGGATTCAGTGAATGGAGAGGACACGAATAATCTTTATTTGTTTGATAAAAATCTGAGTCTTACAGGCAAGATAGAAGGCCTTGCACAGGGAGAGGAAATCTATGCTGCGCGTTATCTGGGGAATATGGCATATTTTGTTACCTATCGCAATACAGATCCGCTTTTTGCTGTAGATTTATCGGATGATAGAAATCCAAAGGTACTTGGAGAATTAAAGATAAGTGGTTTTTCGGAATATCTGCATTTCTGGGGCGATGATAAACTGATCGGGATTGGATATGAGACGGATGAAAAGACAGGAGAACATACAGGTATTAAGATCACAATGTTTGATATTTCAGATCCTGCAGATTTAAAAGAGGTGGAGAGCCTTGTTTTAAAGGATTATAATTACAGTGAGGCACTCTATAATTATAAATGTGTGCTTGCAGATGCGGATGAAAATCTGCTTGGATTTGCACTGCAGTCTTATGGTGATGGGGAGAGTGTTACGTATCTTTTACTTTCATGGAATGGGGAAAAATTTGAAACTCTGCTGTCACAAAGTCTGACTGATAAGGCGGGAAATCCGGATCAGTCCAAAGCGGCAGATACATCAGCATATAGGGGAATTTATGCGGGAGATATGTTTTATATTGTAAGTACTGAAAAAATCATCTCTTACGACAGAACACAGGAATATTGTATGCAAAAAAGCATAGATTTTAAGTAGAATTTTAAGTAGAAAATGAAAATCGGTCTTGACGCAGAAGTTTTGTTCTGATAAAATCTTAACAGAACTTCTGCGAGAGATTGGAAGTTAAAAATAACAGAAGAGACAGCATCTGTTATAACATCATATGGCGCGGTAGCCAAGCGGTAAGGCTCCGGTCTGCAACACCGTCATCACCGGTTCGAATCCGGTCCGTGCCTCTTAAAACCTCGAAAATATCTATTTTCGAGGTTTTGTTTTTTTTATTCTTGATAATAGAATGTTTATGGAGCATGCATTCTGTTATAGTAAAAGTAATTTATAGCAGAAAATATAAATGGAGAAGAAATTATGTTAACGGAAGTTTTTCATTTACACGAAAAAGGTTCACTTGCGGATGCAAGACTTTGTACTTATATACTGGACGATTCGGATTCCATTGCGATTGATAAGCGTCCTATGATGCTGATCTGTCCGGGTGGCGGTTATGAACACACGTCTGACAGGGAATCAGAGCCGCTTGCCATGCATTTTTTAAGTATAGGATATCATGTGGCGGTGCTGCGTTATTCGGTGGCACCGGCAGTTTATCCGACGGCACTTTTAGAGGCGGCCGCATCCATGAAGCTGATTCATGAGCATGCAAAAGAGTGGCATGTGGATACAGATAAGATCGTTGTCCAAGGGTCTTCCGCGGGCGGACACCTTGCAGCATGCCTTTCTATGTTCTGGCATACGAAGTGGCTGGCTGAGGCTGCCGGTGTGATGAATGAGATATTAAAACCTGCGGCAATGCTTTTAAATTATCCGGTTATCACATCCGGGGAATATGCACATCGTGGATCTTTTAAGCAGCTTCTCGGTGGCAATGAGACAGAAGAAATGTTAGAATTGCTTTCTCTTGAAAAACAGGTGACAGAGTATACACCGCCGGCATTTATCTGGCATACTTACACAGATCAGTCAGTCCCGGTGCAAAATTCCCTGCTTTTGATCGAGGCAATGAAAAAATATGAGATACCGGTGGAATTTCATATGTATCCGGTCGGGAAACATGGTCTCAGTACCTGCAGCAGGCTCACAGCAATGCGGGATGGTACAGGAATCCAGCAGGAGTGCGAGAGCTGGCTGCCGTTGGCAAAGAGGTGGCTGATCGCACTCCGGGATAAGTAAAAAATTATTTTACAATAATTTTTACAAATTTCTTTTTACCACGTTTTACCACGAGTCCGTCAGCACCGAAGGAATCTGCATTGTAAGTGGTCTGGATGTCTGTTATTTTTTCATCGGCAACTGAGACACCACCCTGCTGTACGGCACGTCTTGCGTCGGAGCGGGATGGAGCAAGTTCTGCTTTTACTAAAAGTGCAAGGATATCTAAGTCTCCATCTGCAAAGTCAGCAGCAGTCAGTTCTAAGGTTGGCATGTGGGCAGAATCGCCACCACCTGCGAATAAAGCGTGGGAAGCTTCTTTTGCCTTGTTTGCTTCCTCTTCACCGTGTACCAGTTTCGTCAGCTCAAATGCAAGAATTTCTTTTGCCTGGTTAAGCTGTGCGCCTTCCCAGCTTTCCATTGCATCGATTTCTTCTAATGGAAGGAATGTCAGCATACGGATGCATTTTAATACGTCTGCATCAGAAACGTTTCTCCAGTACTGGAAGAAGTCAAACGGAGAAGTCTTGTTCGGATCAAGCCATACAGCACCGGACTGTGTTTTTCCCATTTTTTTGCCTTCCGAATTAAGAAGGAGGTTGATGGTCATTGCGTAAGCGTCTTTTCCAAGTTTTCTGCGGATCAGCTCGGTACCGCCTAACATGTTGCTCCACTGGTCATCGCCGCCGAACTCCATGTTGCAGCCGTATTTCTGGTATAAGGTGTAGAAGTCGTAGCTCTGCATGATCATGTAGTTGAACTCTAAGAAACTTAAACCTTTTTCCATACGCTGTTTGTAGCACTCTGCGGTTAACATACGGTTAACGGAGAAATGAGCACCAACTTCACGCAGTACATCGATATAATTTAAGTCCATCAGCCAGTCTGCGTTGTTTACCATAAGTGCTTTTCCATCGGAAAAATCGATGAAACGGCTCATCTGTTTCTTGAAGCAGTCACAGTTGTGCTGGATTGTTTCCGGTGTCATCATCTGGCGCATGTCGGTACGGCCGGATGGATCTCCGATCATGGCGGTTCCGCCGCCGATTAAAGCAATTGGTTTGTTGCCTGCCATCTGGAGACGTTTCATTAAGCATAATGCCATAAAATGTCCTACATGAAGACTGTCTGCGGTTGGATCAAAGCCAATGTAAAAAGTAGCTTTTCCGTTGTTGATCAGATCTTTGATTTCTGCTTCGTCAGTTACCTGGGCGATCAGACCTCTGGCAACTAATTCATCGTACAATGTCATAATTGTAAATCCTCCTAAAATTAAATTGAATCGTTTATAACAATAGATCAGCTCTTTTAGAGCAATATTTCCTGTTACATAAAAAAATCCCCGTCCTAAAAAAGGACGAGGATAAAAACCCGTGTTACCACCTTTGTTCGCAGGCAATTCACATTGTCTGCCTTATCGAGTGTCCGACAACACTCAGGCGCTTGTAACGTGCGCCGCTACGTCACAGCCTACTATCGCATCTTTCAAAAATGCGAATTTGGTGTGAAGCTCGGGGATGTATTCGAAATAAGTTTTCCGTGCACCTCTCATCAGCCGGTTGCTTTCTGTTCGTTCCGCTTATTTTTACTTCTTCCCGTCAAAGCTGTTGTTCTGCTTCAATTAACGTCATTATAGGCATGATAAATAAAATTTGTCAAGAAAATAATTTTTTTAAAGCTGCGACCTTTTTTATTTTCCATGCGTCTAATCTATGTAAAGGTTCAGTGGTCAGAATGTTTCCACTGGATGATACAAATAGCATGAAAAATTGTATACTCAGAGGTAAAGGCAGCATGGGATATGCAATGACATGCCCTTCTATGAGCTCATAAGAAACGCTATTGTTCACACACTGTGTGAGCAGTATCAATTACAGCCCATTTGAAATGCATCTTCGATGCATGGGGCTGTAATCTGGCAAAATATAGTCTTTGGCGCACAGTTTGACAGCAAGTGTCAAACTTGCGAGTGAACAGTAACGAAGAAACAACAGAATATGTAAGCCGGCGGAAAGGAAAGTTATGAAAAAAGAAGAATTGGGAGAGCTGATCATCGCATCGGAAGATATGATGTATCATGTGGCGAAAACGCTGCTGTACCGGGATGCGGACTGTGCAGATGCAATTCAGGAAACGATCGTGAAAGCATTTTCCAAATTACACACGTTAAAATCAGATGCCTATGCGAAAACGTGGCTGACCAGGATACTGATCAATGAATGTTATACCGTGATAAGAAAGGAAAAGAAAGTGGTATCGTTAGAAGATTATCAGATGGAGGAACAGGCTGCGGAGACAAAGGATTACTCCGAATTATATGAAGCAATCAGCCATCTGTCAGAGGATGCGAGGCTTTCTGTCACACTGTATTATATGGAAGGGTACAGTGTGCGGGAAATAGCAGGAATTTTAGGCGTGACGGAAAGCACCATAAAAAACCGCCTGTCACGTGCAAGGGCGAGATTGAAAAACGAATTGGAACAGGAAAACAGTTACGGAATGGAGAGTTGAGTATGAATATTGAAAATATGGAGCAGGAATTTCCGAAAATGCCGCAGAGTATGCGGGATATGATAGAAAAAGAAGTAGAAAAACAGGTAAAAATAACACCTCAGAAAGGCTATTTTTCATTGAAAAAAGCGGTGGTGGCGTCACTGGCGGCGACATTTATTCTTGGAACGACGATTTTTGCGGGAACAAAATTATACCGTATGAGCAGCAGTCCGCAGGGAAATTACGGCAGAATGACAGCAATTGAAAAGACAGATGGGACAGAAAATACCGGAAAAACAGATGATCAGGCATCACAGCTTACTGCGCAGGATGCGACACAAAATGTGGCACCGGTTGCAATGAAATTATCTTATCTGCCGGATGGAATGAAAGAGACAGAAGAAGGAAAATACAGCTATGAACAGACACCAGGACAGGGGGGAATCTCCATTGTATTTTATCAGATGGATACAGGGGATGAATCTTTTGGGATGCAGGATGATTATGTGACGGAAAGTGAAAATATCCAGGTTGGAAATCATGATGGTGTCTATATAAAAAAGCAAAATACATCTGATCAGGATAAAGCATTTGATCAGATGATCTATGTGACTTATCCGGAGTATCATTATGTAATGCAGATGTATATCGGTCATGATGTGACAAAAGAGGAAGCCTGCAAGGTGGCAGAGGGGATTGTTTTAGCATCTGCAGAGGAACTTTCGGATGGCACGGTCATTCATCCATATAACTGGAGTGATTATGAGGCGACTGTGGCAGAGGATATGAAAGAGGATTCCGAAGATGGGGAGTTAAAAACAACTGCAACTGCAGATGAAATGAAAAATCTGCATAAGATTGGAGAAGAATTTGCAGTGCAGGGAGAAACTGGCGGAGAAGCTAAGAATCTGTGGATCAAAGTAACAGATGTGAAAGTAACGGATGATACCGGAATCCTTGATCCGGCTTTTGTGGACAGGGATATGATTGGCACAGATGAAAATGGAAAACTGATACCGGATACGGTTTCTTATATCAAATCCGGAGATGGAGTGAATACACTTGATGAGGTTATAAGCAGCAGGGAGGTACCGAAGAAATTAGTATATGTTACGTTAGAATACAGCAATACCGGAGATACAGAGATGAAAGACATTTTATTTTTTAATTCTGTCATGAAAATCAAAGAAGAGAACGGAATTTATGAAATCTGCGGTGCAGAGCAGCCGAAAGAGGGAGAAACATGGGATACGGTCAGCTCTGACAGCAGCAGTTTAGAATATGGTGAGGAGATGAGATATTTTGATGTGACCGGCGGAGAGCGGGGAAATAATTATTTTGACAGTATCAAAGCGGGGGAGACAAAAACGTTACATGTCGGATTTGTTGTGGATGAAGATGTGCTTCCGTATCTTTATTTAAATACCAGTACGTCAGGCTGTGGTTATGAATTTATGGAACAGGATTTAGAGCAGGGACTTGTGGATATCCGGCAGTAAAAAGAGAATATAAAGAAATGACCGAAATCGGACAGAATACCCCGAAAGCAGACAGATCCAATAACTGGAAGCTGCTTTCGGGGTATTTTTATTGGAAAATAAAGAGTTTATCTTGTGTATGAGGTATCAAAATCTTATTGACAATCTATATATACTGCCGTATAATTACCAATGGTAATTACCAAGAGTAATTATATAGAGCAGAACAGAAAAAGGAAGTGAAAGAATGACAGCAGAAAAGATAAAAAGAATGTTAGATGCCTGTTATCTTGCAAAAAGAATCCGGGAACTGCTCCCGGAACTGCCAGAAGGAGTAACACCGGCATATATTCAGTATATGGATGTGATCCACAGTCAGCAGGAGAGTAAGGAAAGAGTAAAAGTATCAGATATCAGTGATACCTTAAAGCTGCCAAGACCGGGGGTTACAAGAACGGTCAAGGAGATGGAAAAAAAGGGTTATCTCACCAAATATGCATCGGAGGAAGATGGGAGAATCACATATGTTGCGATTACAGAAAAAGGTGAAGAATTGTGGGATAAGTACGATAAAAATTATTACAGCCGGCTTTTAAAATATATGGATCATATTTCCGAAGAAGAAGCAGACTGTATGATTCAGACTATTGAAAAATTTTATGAAGTCATGAGTAAAAGGAGAGTTGACATTGAATAATTCAAAATCAGATTTTACACAGGGAAGTATTTTGGGAAAATTACTGCCATTTATGATGCCGATATTAGGTGCACTGGTGCTTCAGGCGGCTTATGGTGCAGTAGATCTTTTAGTCGTGGGAAGGTTTGGAACAACCTCCGGGCTTTCAGCTGTATCGACAGGAAGTCAGGTGCTTAACTTAGTTACGTTTGTGATCACGCAGTTTGCAATGGGTATCACAGTATTGATCGCACGGTATATCGGGGAGAAAAAACCGCAGTATATAGGGGCTTTGATCGGTGGCGCGACAATTATTTTTGCAATCGTTTCTGCGGTGCTTTTTGTAATCATGATTGGGTTTTCACAGCCGATTGCAGTATTGATGCAGGCACCGGAAGAAGCAGTGGAATTGACTTCCACTTATGTGCGCATCTGCGGCGGCGGAATCTTTTTCATTGTTGCGTATAATCTGCTCGCAGCTATTTTCAGAGGTCTTGGAGACAGCAAATCCCCATTATTATTTGTTGCGGTTGCCTGTGTGGTTAATATTGCAGGAGATCTGATTTTAGTTGCAGGACTGCATCTGGATGCAGCTGGAGCTGCGATCGCAACGGTAGCAGCA
This sequence comes from Roseburia sp. AM23-20, assembly GCF_003470905.1. Lineage (NCBI taxonomy): Bacteria > Bacillati > Bacillota > Clostridia > Lachnospirales > Lachnospiraceae > Roseburia > Roseburia sp. AM23-20. Next base: position 156,806 of record NZ_QRHS01000004.1, on the reverse strand, counting down.
CAGGCAGTCAGTGTTGTGTTTGCATTATTCCTGCTGGTAAAAAGAGAACTGCCATTTGAAATCAGTAAACACGATTTTAAAATCAATATGCACTGTGTGAGAGCCTTAAAGATCGGTCTGCCGCTTGCCTTGCAGGAATTTCTGACGCAGATATCTTTTCTTGCACTCTGCGCATTTGTCAACCGACTCGGACTTGAAGCGTCTTCCGGATACGGAGTTGCCTGTAAGATTGTCAATTTTGCAATGCTCATCCCAAGTTCCCTCATGCAGTCCATGGCATCCTTTGTATCGCAGAATGTGGGTGCAGGCAACGAAAAGAGAGCAAAAAAGGCAATGTTTACAGGCATGGGTGTTGGACTTGTGATCGGATGTATCGTATTTACACTTGTCTGGTTTAAAGGAAATCTTCTGACTGGAATTTTTACAACAGATGCAGCCGTTGTGCAGAATGGTTATGATTATCTAAAAGGTTTTGCGCTAGAAACGATCGTGACAGCTATTTTATTCAGCATAATCGGTTATTTTAATGGACACGATAAGACAGTCTGGGTTATGGTGCAGGGGCTTGTCCAGACACTGCTGGTGCGCTTGCCGTTAGCATATTATATGAGCATCCAGCCGGACGCAAGTCTTACAAAGATTGGTTTTGCGGCTCCGGCAGCAACGATATTTGGAATTGTTCTCAATGTGATCTATTATTTATATGCGAACAGAAAGCAGCAGTGATTACAATCTATTTTAAATAAAGCTTTGATGTAAGGAGGAATGTATATTGAAAGCCTGTGAAATGCATGATAAGATAAAATAATAGTGTAAATGATCAGGTTAGGAAAGGGTCCGTCGGTAAAAAGGAACTTTAGAGTGTAGACGAATTTACGGACTGGTGATGTGGAAAATGGATAAAAAGGTAGTATTTCTTGATGTAGATGGAACCATGGTCAATGAAAAAGGTGAGATTCCGGAGTCTGCACAGTATGCAGTCCGGACGGCGCAGGCAAACGGCCACAGGATGGTGGTATGTAGCGGACGCAGCCGTTTTCAGATTTATGATGCACTGTTGGAACTCGGATTTTCAGGGATCGTCGGCGGAGCCGGAGCTTTTGTGGAAGACGAAGGAAAAGAGTTTTATCATGCCTATATTGATGAGGAGCACAGAAAAAGCAGTTTTGACTATTTAGAGAGTAATGGATTTTTATTCTGCTATCAGGCGGATGACGGCGTGGTGCTAAACCAGAGAAGCTGTGATGGCATGTTAAAGGTTTACCGGGATGCCGGAATGAGTAAAGAGCGCTTAGACCGTCTGATCGGACGGATGCATCTGACCGAGAAGCCATGGGAAAATGAAAAAAATGAGAAGATCATTTATTATGGTGCACCGTTTCCGGTTGCTAAGGTACATGCGGATATGGAACCGTATTTTGATGCGGTGGCGATCAGCCTGGATGGAATGGGCGATTTTGCGGGCGAGATCGGAATTAATGGAATTAATAAGGCGACCGGTATGGAGCGTTATTTAAATCATGTCGGCATTTCACGGGAGAATTGCATTGCAGTTGGTGACGGACCGAATGATCTCCAGATGATGGAGTACGCCGGGATCAGTGTTGCAATGGGGAATGCCAGAGATGAGGTAAAAAGGTTAGCGGACATGGTAACAGACCATATTGATGAGGATGGAATTTTACATGCATTTGAGCGGCTTGGGCTGATAAACGATTGTATTTGATGGAAAATGATGATACCATGAAATGGTGCAAGTAAAATCACGAATGAAGTCGTGATGAGATCGGAGGAGCCCTATGGATAAAAAATCAGTTCAGGCAGTTTTAGTCACTATTTTTTCCGGGGTGTTATTTTTGGAAAGTATGTTTGCAGGCGGGGTCGCAAGTGAGGAGACTGGTAAAGTCTTAGATGCCATGCGGGGGCTGCGCAGAGTAAATAATGTGCATTATCTGGTGACGAACAGTTATTCCGGAAATCAGGATATTGTGCAGCAGACGCAGGAAGTCTGGGCTGATCTGTTAGATGAAACCTGGATGGTGGAATATAAGAATACAGATGCAGATGGAGCCATGACGTATGTGAAAGAATTTTGCGATGGTGTTACGGTAAATTCCTACCAGGCAGGAACCTGGAGTGAATGGAATGGTTACAGCACGACAACAGATATCCCCAATTATCAGGCACTTACCAATCCGGGTTATCGGGAGGAAGATATTGTTTCTGCAGAGACGGCAGATTTGGATGATGGAGCAAAGCAGATCATCTTTTCTTTGTCTGGGCAGCAGTTAAAAGAAAAAAGAGATCAGGCACTTGACTTAATAGAACCGGCGGGGTTTAAGGAACAGGACGATACAGAACAGATGGATAAGATGTCTGTTTATTATGAGCAGTATCAGAAGACCGGTTACCAGAATGAGCGTATTGTATATACCATTAATAAATCAGGTGTTCTGACTGGAATGGAATACAGTTTTGATGTAAAACGTCCGAAAGTAGTGATAAAAGGCGGTGTGCAGAAGCTCGAAGGGGAAGAGCAGTATGCAATGGGTGTAAAGATCGAAGTGCTTTCTTATAATCAGGCGAATATTCCCAAAGTGATAAGGAAATGTGCGGCGGATGCCGGGTATGACAGGTAAAGCATACATGTATGTCTTATGAATACTGATATTGAAAATGTTTAAAAGTGTATATTGTATGTGATTATGATGATACAAATTGTTTTAATAAAATGGGATAATGTTAATTTATAAAATAAAAAGAGTTGACATTATCCCATTTTTTAACTAATATTGTTAACTATAAGAACATTGGAGGTTAACAAAGATGAAAACAAAAGGTGTGATTTACTGTGGACTATTCACGGCACTGATCGCAGTTGGAGCATTTATCAAGATCCCGATACCGGTCGTGCCGTTTACCCTGCAATATCTGTTTACAATGCTGGCGGGGCTGCTGCTTGGATCAAGGCTTGGAACGTTGTCTGTGCTCTCGTATATGCTGCTTGGACTTGCCGGACTTCCCATTTTTTCAGAGGGGGGCGGAATCTGGTATGTGTTTAAGCCGAGTTTTGGATATATCATCGGATTTGCCGTAGGAACATTTGTAACCGGGTGGATCGCAGAACACATGGAAAAAAAGACCATAACGCGGTATCTGATTGCAAACCTGGCGGGACTTTTCTGCGTGTATGCAATCGGCATGATTTATTACTATATCATCTGTAACTTTGTGATCGATACGCCGATCGCCGTAGGACCATTGTTTTTGTACTGCTTTGTTCTGGCTGTACCGGGGGATATTGCTTTAAGTATTCTTGGAGCAGTGGTGGCAAAGCGTGTCAGACCGGTGCTTGCATATGAGGTGGTGAGAATGAGATCGTGAAAAATTCACGGTATCCGACAAAATGAGAGGGAGAAAAGGAAATGAATGCACTTACATTAGCAGAAGAAATTATTAACGGAAGAAGAATCACAAGGGAAGATGATCTGTCATTTTTTCTGACCTGTGATTTAGAGGAGCTTTGTGAGGGAGCAGACAGGATCAGAGAAGTAAGGCTCGGGGATAAGGTAGACCTGTGCTCGATCATCAACGGGCGCAGCGGAAGATGCCCGGAGGACTGTAAATATTGTGCACAGTCGGCACACCATCATACAAACTGTGAAGAATATGATTTCCTTCCGGAGGAAGAGATTTTGGCGGCTTGTAAAATGAACGAGAGGGAAGGTGTTGACCGTTTTTCCATCGTTACGGCGGGAAGAGCACTGACGGGAGAGGAATTTGACAAGGCGATCCATGCATATGAGACGATGAAAAAAGAATGTAAGATCGATCTGTGTGCATCTATGGGGTTCCTTTCTGCAGAGCAGCTGCACAGACTGCATGAAGCGGGTGTCACCAGTTATCATCACAATATTGAGACGTCAAGACGTAATTTCCCGAATATCTGCACGACACATACTTACGATATGAAGATCGAAACTTTAAAAAAAGTAAAAGCAGAGGGCATGTGCGCCTGCTCCGGTGGAATCATCGGCATGGGAGAGACGTGGGAGGACAGGCTGGATATGGCGATCAGCCTCGCAGAACTTGGAATTGACTCCATCCCGATTAATGCGCTGATGCCGATTCCGGGAACACCATTAGAAAATCTGCCAAGATTGTCAGAAGCTGATATCCTGCGCACAATCGCATTTTTCCGTTATATCAACCCGGATGCCAATATCCGTCTTGCAGCGGGAAGAGCACTTTTGACAAACGATGGGGAGATCGCATTCCAGTCAGGAGCTTCCGCATCCATTACCGGAAACATGCTGACGACGGTGGCATGTGCAACAATCCGCAGTGACAGACGGCTGCTTGAGGATTTAGGCCGCGATGTCACACCGGAATACTGGAAAGAGAAAAAAAAGGAAGCATAGAAATGCGCAGTATATATTGGGAAAGCGTTACAAAAAGTTGTGCAGGAATGAGGAAGTAAAATGCACAGAAAAGAGGATGGATATGAGCAAGGCTTTATTTATCACAGGAACAGGTACGGATATCGGAAAAACATATGTGACAGGACTGATCGTAAAAAAACTGGCAGAAGCCGGGAAATCTGCTGCCTACTATAAAGCGGCAATGAGTGGAAATGACCGTCGGGAGGATGGCTCTCTGATACCGGGGGATGCTCTTTTTGTGCAGAAAATGTCGGGGATTGCGCAGCCGCTTGAGGAAATGTGCCCTTATGTATATGAACATGCATATTCACCGCATCTTGCTTCAAGGATCGAGGGGCATCCGGTGCAGATGGATGTGGTGAAAAATGGATATAAAGCTGTATGTGATACGTATGATTATGTGACGGTGGAGGGAAGCGGAGGTATTTTATGCCCGATCTGCTTCGATGAAGCGAAGATCCAGCTGGAAGATGTGGTGTCAGAGCTTGGACTTAACAGTATTCTGATCGCAGATGCAGGACTTGGTACGATCAACAGTGTGGTTCTGACGGCAGAATATATGAAGGCGCATCATTTGCCGTTAAAAGGAATCATATTTAACCATTATCATCCGGGTGATGTGATGGAGGACGACAATATTTATATGTGCGAATACATGACAGGACTATCTGCGCTTGCGAAGGTGCAGGACGGTGACACGGAGCTTAAGATGGATGTGGAAACACTTGCGGCATTATATGAATAAGATACCTGGTTTGGTTATTTACGGAATATGTATCTGAAAACAGCAGGAAATGATAGAAAAGAGGAAAAAATATGATCTGGTATCCATATGAACAGATGAAAACAATGCGGGAACCGTATAAAATTTTAGATGCAAAAGGTGTTTATCTTTACACAAAAGATCAGAAACTGATCGATTCAGTATCGTCCTGGTGGTGCATGATCCATGGATATAAGCATCCAGAACTGACCGCTGCCATCAAGGAGCAGGCAGATCATTTCTGCCATGTGATGCTTGGCGGACTGACACATGAACCGGTGCAGAAGCTTTCGGATAAATTGCAGGAATATTTACCGGGAGATTTAGACTATTGTTTTTTCTCGGATTCCGGAAGTGTTGCAGTGGAAGTTTCCTTAAAAATGGCATTGCAGTACAACACAAATCAGGGCAGAAAACGTCCGCTTGTACTGGCATTAGAGCATGCGTACCATGGGGATACATTTAAGGCAATGGAAGTAGGGGATGATGAGGATTATCATTTTGCGTTTGAGGAAAAAACAGGAGTGGTTCACATTCCGACAGAAATACCGGCATTAGAGGAGGCATTTGAAAAATATCATGACAGGTTAAACTGCTTTATCGTGGAACCGTTGCTGCAGGGAGCTGGCGGGATGCGTATGTATGATATTTCTTTTCTGAAACGCGCACGGGAATTGTGTGATCAGTATGACGTGCTTTTGATCTTTGACGAAGTTGCAACGGGATTTGGAAGAACCGGCAACCGTTTTGTTGCAGATCTGGTGCTGCCGGATATTTTAGTGCTTGGAAAAGCATTGACCGGAGGTTATATCGGACATGCGGTAACAGTGGCAAACCATAAGGTATTTGATGCATTTTACAGTGATAATGACCGCCATGCGCTGATGCATGGACCGACTTTTATGGGAAATGCGCTTGCCTGTGCCGTAGCTCTGAAAGGAATTGAGATCTTTGAGCGGGAAAATTATATGGGAAAAATCAAACACATTGAAGAAATCTCACATCGTGAGATGGACGGATTTACCGATCAAAGAATCAAAGAAGTGCGTGTGATGGGTGGCTGTACCTGTGTGGAAGTATATGATAGTGCGACACTGGAAGGATTCCAGCAGTTTGCATACGAGAGAGGCGTTTTTTGCCGTCCGTTCTTAAAATATATGTATTCCATGGTTCCCTATATTATAGAGGAAGACGAACTTGTGCAGATTTTTGATGTGATGAAAGAATGGTTTCGCAGAGGTTAAAGCAGGGACTTGACATTAGACAGACAACTGTTAACATAGGATTAACAAAACTGTTATTGCAGACATATCACAATTACAGTGATTTAAGGCAAAAATTCTGTATGAAAAAGGAGAGAGGACTATGTTAACAGCGCTGTTTATTATTTTGATGTTTGCTGTGTTTGGTAAAATGATCATATTTGCATTTAAAGCATCCTGGGGGATTTTAAAAGTTTTACTTACGATCATTATCTTCCCATTGTTTCTGATCGGGTTATTTTTCTCAGGACTGGTTTATATTGCACTGATACTGCTTTTGATCGCAGGAATCGTGTCGGTGGTTAAATCTTTGACATAAAAGCTACAGCAGTGGATGTCCGGCACGCGCCAATAGACGTTCATAGCGCCTGTCGACCTCTGCCTGGATCTGGTCTGCAACTGGTTTATATTCTTCGGTGGCGAGATGTTTTGTACGCCCCATCATGGAAAACCATTCCGTGACGGGGATTTTTTTATGCGCTTTCTGTGGGTCATAGCTCAGTGATGTGATGCCGCGTTCAATTTCATAGAGCGGAAAATAACAGCAGTCTACGGCGGCAGCAATAACTTTTCGTTCTGTGTCGGGGCGGTCATTCCAGTTTAGTGGGCAGGCGGAAAGCGCTTTTACATAGGCAGTGCCAGATTCCCTTGCGTAGGCAGCGGCTTTTGCAGCTTTTTTGATAAAATCATTCGGGTTCGACTCTGCAACGGTTGCCACATAGGGCAGGTGGGTTGCAGCCATGATCTCCGGCATGTCTTTGTGAAAAAAAGTTTTTCCAAATTGTGTTTTTCCGAGATGGGAGGTGGAACTTTTTGCACCCATCGGGGTAGAGTAGGAGAGCTGGTAGCCGGTATTCATATATCCGCCGTTGTCATATTCAAATATGAGCAGATGATGACCGCGCAGCGCAGTCCCAAGCGCGGAACCCATGCCGATATCCATGCCGCCGTCACCGCTTGCCATGATAAAGGTGATTTCACCTTTAGGGTATTCGCCGCGTTTTTGCCGTTCTTCAAACACTTCCACCAGTCCGCTTAGAGTTGCAGCTCCATTTTGAAACAGGTTGTGGATATACGGAATGCGGAAAGCTGTTTTAGGATATGCAGTGGTTGTCACCATGCCGCATCCGGTCTGGAAGAGAAAGACCACATTTCCCTCGATGCCTTTTAACAGAAGGTTTAAGTTTACCGGGATGCCGCATCCGGGGCAGGTTCCGATTCCGGGGGCGATACGTTTTGGCATGGCGGTGGCATCTTTGATGAGTCCGCCTTTTACGATCATTTTTCCGGTTTCGGGATCAAAAGTGCAGGCTGTGACACCCGGAGACTGGCGTTCTTTTGTGAGCGGCGCAAAATATTGTGGCTGTGGATTTCCTGTCTTGCCCGGTGTAATACCGTAATAATCAAAAGATTTGGCGTCAGAAGAAAGTCCTTCACGAAACAGTGAAACCGCATCTTCTACAAAAAAGTCCTTACCGCCAAGACCGTAAATACGTGTCAATACGCGGATCGGATGCGCAGAGTCCGTGGTATCCTGCAGTGCGGCGCGCAGCTCTAAGGACATATTTCCGCCGCCGGCTCCGTAGCTGTCCTGGCGGTCTGCGGCAACGATCGTCTGCGCATGCATACAGAGTTTACGCAGTTCATCCGCTGGAAATGGGCGGAGTACATTTAAGGTAATAACGCCGGCGCGGATGCCTTCTTTACGCAGTGTATCGGCGGCAACGGTTGCAGTGTGAAAAGAAGAGCCAAGCAGAAAAAGGATAATATCTGCATCTTCATACCTGTATCCGCGGCAAAAAGTATACATTCTGCCGGAGAGGGAGGCAAACTCATCAAACAGTACCGGGAGTTTTTTTCTTGTTTCTTCCATGGCAAGGGAAAGCTGGTATTTATTGTTGATGATATCCGGTTCATTCATATAAGAGCCGACAGAGATCGGATGATTCAGGTCAAGTACACTGAAAAAATGATTTTCACCGGTTGAGTCATTTCCTGCAAAAGAAGAAATATCCGGATTGTCGCAGGAAAGTTTTTTACCGATAAAATTCTGTACAGTTTCATTATCAGAAAAAACCATACATTTCTGTTTCTGATGGCTAGTAAAGAAACCGTCAAAGGCAACGGCAACCGGCAAATTTACTTTTTCGGCAAGTTTTAAGGCAATCAGGTTGAAGTCATAGACCATCTGCGGGTCATCTGCAAATAAAATGATCCATCCGGTATTGAGCAGATACATGATGTCGCTGTGGTCACCTTTGATGCATAGAGGACCAGACACAGTACGGCAGGCTACGTTCATGACCATTGGCATACGTGTCCCGGACTGCACCGGAAACTGCTCTAAGGCGTAGAGCAGACCGTTGGCGCTTGTGGCATTAAATACACGCCCGCCGCCGGCAGAGGCACCATAACAGATACCTGCGGCACTGTGTTCTCCTTCAGCGGCGATCAGGCGGATATCGTGTTCTCCTCTTGCGCCGGACAGGTCAAGATTTTCCGCAATCTGTGTGGAGGGCGTGATCGGATAATAACCCATAATATGATAATTGATCTGTTTTGCAGCGTAGGCGGCAAGTTCATTTCCACTTTCATAGAGTTCGCACTGCGCAGCAGTTTTCTTTACGAAAGTCTGCGATTTTTGTTGTGGCTGTTGATCTGAAATTAGAAAAGCCTGTGTTGTTGATTGCTGCTGATCCGACATTATACGATACCTCCGTCAATACGTTTTTCATCAAGATAAGAATCACTGGTGATCCAGGAGTTTGCACCTGTCTTCTGATACTGGATGCCTGCAGGCAGCAGATCCTGATCCGGCATAGAATATGGTTTTTCCGGGTAATCTTTTTCAAGCGCCTTTACGAGGGCATGTGTCGGACAGACATCGACACAGCGCAGACATCCTTTGCAGTGCCGGTAATCAAGCCCCTTGTTTACCATGGAATTTTTTCCTTTATAAGTGCCAGGAGCAAACTGAAATACCATATCCGGGCAGGTGGAGTCACACAGTCCGCAGTTGATACAACGTTCCTGCAGAAAGAGAGGAATATAACCTTCACGGGACGGGGAGAGATCGTTTGATACGGTGCTTCCGGGACGCGTATTGATCCCGCCGATCGGAGCATTTTTATATCCCCAGACATAGGTCTCTTTTGCGAGAGCAGAGGAGGCGGGGGAGTCTAAGACCATGTCAGAGGCGTGTTTGGATCTATGGGAAAGTTTTTGTTCGGAAGTTTTTTCATACCCCATTTTTAAACCAAGCAGGTTTGCTTCGATCAGAGCCGGATATTTTTTCCCAACCGTATTTTTGCAGAGTGATTCGACAGATTCCATCGGGATAAAGGGACAGGCTCTGGCGATTGCCCCGAGCATGACCATGTTGATGCGGGATCTGGATTTCATGGCGATAGAGAGTGCGTCCAGACAATATAGTGTTCCAATGGAAATATTGTATTTTTCTGCCGCTTCATCGCATGACAAAGGTGTATTTAGAACAATTTTTGTGTCGGCGGAAATTCCGTCTAATACCGGATAAGTACCGATCAGTCCTTCGTGGAAAATGCCAAGTACATGCGGTCTTAAGACAGGACTGTTGATGCGAAGCGGGGTGGAAGCAGGACTCCAGCGGATATAGGATTTTACCGGCGAACCGCGTTTTTCGGAACCGTAGCTGGAAAAACTCAAGGAGTTTAAGGAAAGGTATAAGGCACCGAGTTCGCCGAGCATTTTTCCACAGAGATTTGCGCCGAGACCGCCGATACTCTCTAACCGTATTTCAAAATAACCGTATTCATTTGTGACAGGGAGTGTTACAGCTGGGTACATAAGATCCTCCATTTTTGTCCGGTTTTGTGACATGTAAATTTGCATGCACAGCAGTCATTAGGTAAAATATCAATGATGCTTATAGTGTGCACGGAATGCAGGAAATTATGTACGGCTTTTTTTGAAAATGTGTACACATGTTAGTTGACCTGGTATCTTTACATTCGGGGGGAAAGTGATTAGAATAGACAGGTAAGTTTTATGGGTGGTGTTATATATGAAAGAAAAAATCATAGCATTTGTAAAAAAAGAAACAGTGCTGGCCGCTGCAGCAATTTTAGCGGTAATATCCGCTTTTTTTGTGCATCCGGATCAGCAGTATGTGAATTATATTGATTTTCGTGTACTGGGAATATTGCTTTCACTGATGATCATTATGGCGGGGGTACAGAATAACGGGATTTTTGATGAAATCGGGCGGAGGCTTTTAGCGCATACGAAAAATACAGCCCAACTGGCATTTGTGCTTGTTTTTTTGTGTTTTTTTTCCAGTATGGTCATTACAAATGATGTTGCGCTTCTGACGTTTGTTCCGTTTGCACTTCTGACTTTGCAAAAATGCGGTCAGGAGCGTCTTATGGTTCCGGTCATCGTACTTCAGACGATAGCAGCAAATCTTGGCAGTATGCTGACGCCGATCGGAAATCCACAGAATCTGTATCTTTATAATCTCTCCGAAATGAATGTCGGGGAATTTATCGTATTTATGCTTCCATATACCGTTATTTCCGGTGTACTGCTTGCACTGACTATTTTTGTTTTAAGTGCGAGAAAAAGGAAGATCAGACTGACCGAATGTCATTTTTCGGAAGAGAAAAAGGAAATGAACAAAAAGCTGACAGTCATGTATGTGGTTTTGTTTGTGATGGCACTTCTTGTTGTGGCAAGAATCCTGCCATATTATATTTTGCTTGCGGCAGTGGTTTTAGCGGTATTTCTGGCAGATAGAAAGGTGCTTGCACAGGTGGACTATTGTCTGATCTTTACCTTTATCGCTTTCTTTATTTTTACCGGAAATATCGGACGGCTGCCGGTGTTTCAGAAAACATTGCAGACATTGGTAAATGGAAGGGAGCTTTTCGTTGGACTTGTGGCAAGCCAGGTGATCAGTAATGTCCCGGCGGCATTGTTGTTATCTGGATTTTCAAGTGATTTAAAGCAGCTTTTACTGGGCGTGAATTTAGGAGGGCTTGGTACACTGATCGCTTCCATGGCGAGTCTGATCTCCTATAAGATCTATGCACATAATTATAACCGAACCAAGGGGTATTATCTGTTGTGGTTTCATCTGGCAAATATCATATTCCTTGCTGTGCTTGTGCTGCCCGCACTGGTAATGAGGTGAAGCAGAAATGAGGATTAAAATGCGGGAAAAACAATTAGATAAAGAAAGTATGAAGGGAACCATCTATGTGCTGCTCTCTGCAGTATGTTTCAGTACTGGAGGTGTTCTGATAAAATCAATTCCGTGGAGTTCCATTACGATCCAGGGAATCCGCAGTATTTTTTCATTTATGCTGATCGCCTCTTATATGGTGATCACAAAACGAAAATTTGTATGGAATAAGACGGTACTGTTTGGTGCTGTCTGCAATACAGTTATGGCACTGACATTTGTCTCTGCGACAAAGATGACAACGGCGGCAAATGCGATCGTGCTCCAATTTACAGAGCCGATCTTTGTGATCCTGCTGATGTGGATATTATATAAGAAGAAACCGAAAAAGGCGGCAGTGATCGCGTGCGCGGTCGTGTTCGCAGGGATATTGTGTTTCTTTTTAGATTCCTTAAGTGCCGGCGGAATGGCAGGAAATCTGCTTGCTGTATTTTCAGGATTTACCTATGCATTGGTTATGATGATGAAAGGTTTCCCTGGCTCTGATTTTGAGTCGTCACTTTTAGCATCCCATGTTATGAGTTTATGTATCGGTTTGCCGTCGTTTTTAGGGGAGACCGATCATTCTGCGAAGGCATGGATCTGCATTATCCTTCTCGGTGTGATCCAGTTTGGATTATCCTACATCTTTTTATCGAGGGGCTTAGATTGTGTTTCACCGGTTACGGCATCCTTAACTTCTACATTAGAGCCGATCTTGAACCCGATTCTTGTTGCGATCTTTTGCGGAGAGACGATCGGACGCACGGCGTTTATCGGGGCTGCGCTCGTGATCGGGGCTGCTGCATGCTATAACGTTTATGAGGCTGCGCATAAGGATTAGAATCATCAGGGAAAAAGGAATCACAGGAAGAAATAAAGGCATGTTACAGAATCACAGAAATGTGGTTCTGTATTTTTTTACCCATTTTTTACATAACCCCCCACACTCATTTTACAATATCCGCTTAGGATATAGGGTAAAGATGAGAGAAATAAAAGAATCAATGCCGGACGGGCGGATTTTAGTGCGCAGATGGAAGAAACCGGCAGGAATGGAGCAGAGATGGAAAGAACACTCGTGTGGGGACACCGTGGTGCGAGCGGATACGCACCGGAAAATACAATGGCAGCTTTTGAGAAAGCGGTGGAGCTTGGCGCAGACGGGATCGAGCTGGATGTGCAGCTTACAAAAGACGGAGAACTTGTTGTCATCCACGATGAAACGATTGACCGTGTGAGCGATGGAAGCGGCTGGGTAAAAGATTTTACTTATGCGAAGTTGATAAAGCATAATTTCAACCGCACGCATCCGGAATATGAGCATGCACAGATTCCCATATTAGAGGAAGTATATGCGTTGATAAAGCCAACAGATCTGACAATTAATGTGGAAATCAAGACAGGTGTTGTATTTTATCCGGAGATTGAGGAGCGGGTGTTAGACCTCACAGAGCGTATGGGACTGATGGAACGTGTGATTTTTTCTTCATTTAATCATTATTCCATACAAAAAATCAAGGAGATCAATCCACAGGCGAAGACCGGAATGCTTTATGAAGACGGGATTGTCAATCCAGTCAGTTATGCATCTTATGTGGTAGGCGCAGATGCACTGCATCCGGCACTTTATAATATTCAGTATGAAGGATTCATGGAGGAGTGCAGGAGGCAGAAAAAGAAAGTCCATGTATGGACTGTAAATGAGGAAAAATATATGCGGCTTGTCTGTGCGGCACGTGCCGATGCAATGATCACAAATTACCCGGACCGCGGCAAAAAAATTGCGGAAGAGTACAGTGATGGGAAATTGACACCGGAGCTGGTGAAATTGTTGAAGCATAAAGAAATGGCGGCGTTATGAATGCGGCAGGCAGTCTGTATTTTGCAGACGAAGGATACCGGAACTGGCAAAAAAATCTGGTGGAACCATATTTAAAGCAATATCGGAAATATGGCTGCTTTCACAGTTATGACGGGGCAGTCATTTTTTATCAGCAGTATTTTAATGCAGAGGCGGACACCTGTATTGTGATCTCACACGGATTCAGCGAGTTTGCGGAAAAATATAACGAGGTTATTTATTATTTCTTACAGCAGGGCTGTTCTGTTTATATCTTAGAACATCGTGGGCATGGTTATTCAGAACGTGAAGTCCCGGATGCACAGAAAGTATATATCCGCAATTTTGAAGATTATGTAAAAGACTTAGACTGCTTTATGAAGAAAATGAATTACCGGATGGAGCAGCACAGGATTCTTTTTGCACATTCTATGGGCGGTGCGATCGCAGCGCGGTATGTTGAGGAACATCCGAAAGTATTTGAACGAGCAATCCTTTCCTCACCGATGTTTCGGATGCAGACTGGAAAATATCCGTGGTGGGCAGCAAAAATGACGGCAGCTTTTTATGTGAAAACAAAAAGAGGTGATCGTTATGCTGCAGGACAGAGCGGATTTTCCGGCAGACCGGATTTTGAGCATAGCAGCTGCATTTCAAGAGAACGCTATTACTATATTTTTGGTCAAAGACTGGAAAATTCCAGGTACCAGACGAATGGAGGTACATATGGATGGCTTCTGGCATCGATGAAGGCAACAGAGGTACTGATGCAAAAAAAGAACTTAGAGCGCATTAAGATTCCTGTTTTGATCTTTATAGCAGGAAATGATCATATGGTAGATAATCGTGCGATCGCAGTTTTTGCAAATCATGTGGATACAGCTTCATTGGTCTGTATGCCGGCATCCAAACATGAAATTTTTAATGCAGATTATAAAACAAGATGCAGATATTATCATGAAATTTTTGATTTTATCATGAAGAATCGAGGTTAGTGAAAATGAAACAGAAATTGAATAAACTTGAAAAATACTGGGTAATGTATGATGTCGGAAACTCTGCCTTTGCACTTTTAGTGTCCACGATCATACCGATCTATTTTAAAAATATGGCAACACAGAACGGCATATCTGCTGCTGACTCTACGGCATATTTAAGCTATGCGATCTCAATTTCCACTTTGATCGTGGCAATTTTAGGACCGGTGCTCGGAACGGTTGCAGATGGAAAGAACCGGAAGAAACCATTATTTACACTTTTTATGATGGTAGGAGTTATTGGATGTGCCGCACTTGCACTTCCGAAGAGTGCCATGTTATTTCTGGTGGTATTTGTGATCACCAAAGTCGGATTTTCCGGCAGTCTCATCTTTTATGATTCCATGCTCGTGGATGTGACGACAGATGAGCGCATGGATGATGTATCCTCGCAGGGATATGCATGGGGATATATCGGAAGCTGTGTGCCGTTTATGCGCTCTGGCTTGATGCGGCGTGGAAATTCTGGATGATGGCAACATTTGTTGGTGTATTTCAGGGAGCGATCCAGGCATTATCGCGTTCTTATTATGCGAGGATCATACCGAAAGAAAAATCCAGTGAATATTTTGGAATTTTTGATATTTTTGGAAAGGGAGCATCTTTTATGGGAACGATGCTCATGGGAATCTCCACGCAGATTTTTCATACTTCAAAAGCCGGTGTTATCGTGATCGCAGCAATGTTTGTGATCGGGTTTGTCGTTTTTAAGCTTCAGGCAAATGCGATGCAGCACAAAGAAAAGGATTTTGCACAGAAAAATGTACGGGATGAGTTCGAAGCAGAAGATCAAAATGATTATTATGAAGACGAAGATGATTACGAAATAGGAGATATGGATTTTGCCGAAGAAAGATTCTAAAAAACAGAAAAAACGCATAGGAATAAAAGAGAATTTAGCGGGAGCAGATACCTTGCTCATGGAAAAACAATTAAAAGAACAGATTGAAGCACCTATGGTACGGATTTCTTATACATATGCGATGGATGTGGTGCAGGCAAAATTAAAAATGATCAATGCGGACCTGACAGAGCAATTTGACCGTCAGGTTATTCGTACTATGACGGGACGGATCAAGCAGACAGACAGTATTGTAAAAAAACTGATGCGGAAGGGAAGAGAGGTAACGTTTCAGGCAGCGGTAGATACTTTAAACGATATTGCCGGAATCCGTGTCGTCTGTTTTTTCTGTGATGATATTTACCGCGTGGCGGATTATATAAAGAAACAGAAGGACATTAAACTGCTCAAAGAGAAGGATTATGTAAAAAATCCCAAAAAAAGCGGTTATCAGAGCATCCATCTGATCGTGGGTGTTCCTGTTACTTATCTGGAAAAAACAACAGAGGTGCGGGTGGAGATACAGATCCGTTCGTTTGCCATGGACTACTGGGCAGAACTGGATAACCAGATGTGCTACAAGAAAAATGCAGGACAGATTGAAAATGTGGAGCAGGCAACAAAAAATTATTCTGATGTGATCGCAAAAGTAGATAACCAGATGTTAGAACTGCGCAGACAGATCGAGAAGATGTAAAAGTAAGCGAAACATTTACCATTATTTTACATACATTTTACTAAACCTCTCTCATGTATTTTACATAAGTGCTTTAAAGTAAAAACTGTCAAAAGGAAATGAAAAGAAAACAGCAGGAAAGCAGACAACCTGCAAATTGAAAAAAGAGAGGATTAAAAAATGAAAAAGAAAGTAATGTGTATGTTATTAACAGGTATGATGGCAGCCAGTATGATCGCAGGTTGTGGTAACAGTGGAAATGCAAGTGCAAATGCAGGAGCAGATACAAATACAGATGCAAGCACAGACGCATCAGGCGCTGCAGATAATTCCACAGATCAGTCAGCAGATGTCACACCAGATACGACAGCAGCAAGTGCGGCAGCAGAATCCGGAGATTTTGACAACAGTGAGTACATCAACGTTGTATCCCGTGAGGATGGTTCCGGTACAAGAGGCGCTTTCATCGAGCTGTTCGGTGTAGAAGAGAAAAACGATGCCGGTGAGAAAATCGATAATACAACAGATGAAGCGATCATTACAAACAGTACGGATGTTATGTTAACAACTGTTGCAGGTGATGAGTACTCTATCGGATATGTATCACTTGGTTCTTTAAATGACAGTGTAAAAGCAGTTTCCATCGATGGAGCAGAAGCTACCGTAGATAATATCAAGAGTGGAGATTATACGATCGCAAGACCATTTAATATTGCAACAAAAGGAACACCAAGTGATGTAGCACAGGATTTTATCAACTTCATCATGAGTGCAGACGGACAGGCAGTTATTTTTGATAACAAATACATCCCGGTAGATGACGGTGCGGCAGCATTTGAGTCAAACGGTGCAAGTGGAAAAATCGTTGTAGCAGGATCTTCTTCCGTAACACCTGTTATGGAAAAATTAAAAGAGGCATATGCTGCAGTCAACAGCGGTGCAGAGATCGAGATTCAGGAGAGTGATTCTACCACAGGTATGACAGCAGCTATGGATGGAACCTGTGATATTGGTATGGCTTCCCGTGAATTAAAAGATTCTGAGACAGAGGGTGGCTTAACAGCAACCGTGATCGCTATGGATGGTATTGCAGTGATCGTAAACAATGACAACCCGACTTCAGATCTTTCCAAAGATACTGTAAAAGGCATCTATACAGGCGAGATCACATCCTGGGATGGCGTAACAGAGTAATACGGATAAACATAAACCACTTAACTTTATAGAATTCCTCATTATAAAACTTTAAGCAAAGACCGGGAGAGACAGTTACTCTGCCGGTCTTTGCATAAATAATGTACACAGCTTTTATCAGTTTGGAGATAACAATGAATCATATTAAAGAAAAAGTAATGGAAGGTGTTTTCCTTTTTACGGCAGTCATATCCATTATCGCAGTAGCCTTAATCTGTGTGTTTCTGTTTGTAAACGGTTTTCCGGCAATGCAGAAAATCGGCGTATGGCAGTTCTTGTCGGGAAAAGTATGGAAACCGACGAATAACATATTCGGAATCTTTCCGATGATCTTAGGAAGTATTTATGTAACCGGAGGAGCTCTCCTGATCGGTGTTCCGATCGGAATTCTGATGTCGATCTTTATGGCACGTTTCTGTCCGGAAAAACTGTACCGGATATTAAAACCGATCGTGGATCTTTTAGCAGGTATTCCTTCGATCGTATACGGATTTTTCGGTCTGGTTGTGTTAGTTCCATTTATCAGAGAGCATTTTAAAGGAAATGGAAACAGTATCTTAACAGCGTCGATCCTGCTTGGAATTATGATACTGCCGACGATTATAGGCGTATCGGAATCAGCGATCCGTGCCGTGGAAAACAGCTATTATGAAGGAGCACTTGCACTTGGTGCAACACATGAGAGAAGTGTTTTTACTGTAATCGTTCCAGCAGCAAAATCCGGTATTATGGCAGCGGTCGTGCTCGGTGTCGGACGTGCGATTGGTGAGACAATGGCGGTTATGATGGTTGCAGGAAACCAGGCAAGAGTGCCATCGAGTATTTTTAAAGGAGTCCGTACCTTAACGGCAAATATTGTAATGGAAATGGGATACGCAACGGATCTTCACCGGGAAGCATTGATCGCAACCGGTGTGGTACTGTTTGTGTTTATCCTCATCATCAATGTCTCTTTCTCTATTTTAAAGAGACGTACAAAGGATAATTAGAAAGGGCGGAATCAGATGGAAAAACATATGGAATCTGAGATTGCTGCGATCAATCAGCAGTCTTTGAAAGACAAGATCAAATCATATATGAAACATCCGGGTTCATTCATATTGCTGCTTTTAGTGCTGATAGCAGCAGTGCTGACCGTAGGCGTTTTAGTGTTTCTGGTGGGGTATATTTTAATCCGCGGTATCCCGTACTTAAAACCATCGCTGTTTGCATGGACATATAACTCAGATAACGTGTCAATGCTTCCGGCAATGATCAATACACTGTTTATGACAGTGCTGGCACTTTTGTTATCCGTGCCGTTTGGCGTAGGTGCAGCGATCTACCTTGTAGAATATGCAAAAAAAGGAAATAAGCTGGTTGGGATCATTCGTGTTACGGCAGAGACGCTGTCCGGTATTCCGTCTATCATTTATGGACTGTTTGGTATGCTGTTTTTTGTGACTGCATTAAAGTGGGGGTATTCGATGATGGCAGGTGCTGCAACACTCGCGATCATGGTACTCCCAGTCATCATGAGAACGACGGAGGAAGCCCTTTTGTGTGTCCCTGATTCATTTCGCGAAGGAAGTTTCGGACTCGGCGCAGGAAAACTGCGTACCATATTTAAGATCGTACTACCAAGTGCAATTCCGGGTATTTTATCCGGCATCATCTTAGCAATCGGACGAATCGTAGGAGAGACGGCGGCACTTATTTATACATCAGGCACAGTTGCAAATCTTGCGGGATTTTTCGATTCCGGACGTACCCTGGCAATTCACATGTATTCGCTGTCTCGTGAGGGTATGCATACAAATGAGGCATATGCGACAGCAGTTGTACTTCTTGTCGTGGTACTGATCATCAACGGGGTATCTTCCCTGATCGCAAAGAAGTTTGAAGCACCGAAGCAGTGATGTGAAAAAGATTTGCAGGCAAAAATAGAGGAGAAAACATGTCAGAAAAATTTAAAATTTCAAACCTTGATTTATATTATGGTGATTTTCATGCATTAAAAGATATCAATATGTCGATCGGCTCGAATGAAATTACCGCTTTTATCGGACCGAGCGGCTGCGGAAAATCCACCTTTTTAAAAAGTTTAAACAGAATGAATGATTTAGTGGAAGGATGTAAGATCACCGGAAGCGTTCTTTTGGATGGAGAAGATATTTACAATGGCATGGACGTCAATCTTTTAAGAAGGCGTGTCGGGATGGTATTCCAGAAACCAAATCCGTTTCCAATGAGTATTTATGACAATATTGCCTATGGGCCGAGAACACACGGTATCCGTTCCAAGGCAAAATTAGACGAGATTGTGGAAAAATCCCTGCGGGATGCAGCAATCTGGGATGAAGTCAAAGACAGACTGAAAAAAAGTGCACTTGGTATGTCCGGTGGACAGCAGCAGAGACTCTGTATTGCAAGGGCACTTGCAGTCAATCCGGAAGTTATCTTAATGGATGAGCCGACTTCTGCGCTTGATCCTATTTCAACATCAAAGATCGAGGATCTTGTCATTGAACTGAAAAAACAGTATACGATCATTATGGTAACGCATAACATGCAGCAGGCAGTCCGTGTATCGGATAAGACGGTATTTTTCCTTTTAGGAGAAGTCATTGAAGCCGGTGATACAGAGCGGTTATTCTCAGTTCCGCAGGATAAGAGAACAGAGGATTACATTACCGGACGTTTTGGATGATACCTCAGGTTTCATTGCTTATAACATACAAAAAGCGTAAGAAAATGCACATTAACATATTACAGTGAAAAGAAAGAAGGAAGTGGAAAATCATGAGAAACAGGTTTGACAGACAGCTTCAGACATTGAATGACGAATTAATAGAAATGGGAGGCCTGATCGAGCAGGCAATCGAGATGGCATGTTCTGCACTTGTGAAACAGGATGTGGAAAAAGCGGAAAAAGCGATCAGCTTTGATGAGGAGATCGATCATCAGGAGCGGGATATTGAAAGTCTTTGTATGAAATTATTACTGCAGCAGCAGCCGGTAGCAAAAGATCTGCGCCTGATCTCTGCAGCACTTAAAATGATCACAGATATGGAGCGTATCGGAGATCATGCATCCGATATTTCGGAGATGACGATCTTAATGGCAGATGCATCCTATGAAACCGGTGATCCGATCAATCTTGACCTTATCAAGGCGATGGCAAAAGAGACAACAAATATGGTGATCAAGAGTGTGGATGCATTCGTGCAGAAAGACATGGATTTAGCACACTGGGTCATCAAAGAAGATGATGTGGTGGATGATCTGTTTAACCAGTTCAGACAGCAGCTCATTAAAAAGATCAATGAAAATGTAAAAAATGGTGAACAGGCAACAGATATGCTGATGGTTGCAAAATATTTTGAGCGTATCGGAGACCATGCGACCAATATTGCAGAGTGGGTAATTTATTCTATTACCGGGCAGCATGAAAATTAAAAATAGACAAAAATAAATGGTTTCTTAAAGATTTTACATAGATTTTACATAAAGTTGACGGCGAATTTACATACTCCTTTTTATGCTAATTGCAAAATGACGAAAAATGCTGTATAAATAAATTATATGTCAAAAAAACGTAAAGAATAAGAAAAGCGGCATACAAAAGGAGATTGAGATGGATATTTTTGGAGTACTGACCCTCATTGGCGGATTGGCACTGTTCCTGTACGGAATGAATGTAATGGGTGCCGGACTGGAGAAGATGTCAGGAGGTAAATTAGAGAAGATCTTAGAGACTCTGACATCAAACCCGATCAAGGCAGTGTTGCTTGGTGCAGGTGTAACGGCAGTGATCCAGTCGTCATCGGCGACGACGGTTATGGTGGTTGGTTTTGTAAATTCCGGTATTATGAAGCTGTCACAGGCAGTCGGCATCATTATGGGTGCAAATATCGGAACAACGGTAACGTCATGGCTTTTGAGCTTAAGTGGACTGCAGGGGGATAACTTTTTTATCCAGATGTTAAAACCATCCTCCTTCTCACCGATCCTTGCAATGATCGGTATCATACTTTGTATGTCGAAAAAGAGCGACAAGAAAAAAGATATCGGCGAGATCTTACTTGGATTTGCAGTATTGATGTACGGTATGGAGAGCATGAGCGGGGCGGTAGAACCGCTTGCAGACGTGCCGGAATTTACGAATATCTTAACGATGTTCCATAATCCGTTCCTTGGTGTATTAGCAGGAGCTGTACTTACTGCGATCATCCAGAGTTCCTCTGCATCGGTCGGAATTTTACAGGCACTGTCTGTAACAGGAGCATTTACCTATGGTTCTGTGATCCCGATCATTATGGGACAGAATATCGGTACCTGTGTGACGGCGATGATCTCAGCAGTCGGCGCAAACAGAGGTGCAAAGAGAACGGCATTCGTGCATCTTTATTTTAATGTGATCGGTACGATCCTGTTTCTGGTATTGTTTTATACAGGCAATGCGCTGATCGGATTTGAATTTACCAATGAAGTCGTTGGAGCAGCGGGAATCGCAATGATCCACACCATATTTAATGTGTTCGCAACCCTGGTTTTACTTCCATTTACAAAGGGATTGGAGAAACTGGCATACTTAACGATCCCGAAAACTGCAGAGGAACAGAATCAGAAAGAGGATGTATTTGTGATCTTAGACGACCGCTTCTTAAGCAGTCCTGCATTTGCAATTGAGCAGTGTCACTCTCTGGCAAACCAGATGGCGAAGATCACACATGAAGGATTTTTAGAGGCTATGACCGTACTCGATGAATACTCCGAAGAAAAGGTCGGGGATGTTATTGCAAAAGAAAATATCGTAGATACCTATGATGATAAACTCAGCGCATACTTAACAAAGTTAAGCAGCCAGAATTTATCTTACAAAGACAGTCTGAAGGTGACATCTCTGCTTCACTGTCTGACAGATTTTGAGCGTATTTCCGACCATTCCATCAACGTAGTGGAAAATGCACAGCAGATGGTAAAAGAGGGAGCCGTATTTTCTAAGAAAGCAAAAGAAGAAATGCTGGTATACAGTGCGGCACTCCGCGATATCTTAGAGCGTACCACAAATGCGTTCGTGGAGGGGGATGAAGCACTGGCACGTACGGTAGAACCGTTAGAAGAAGTTATTGATGAGTTAAACAAGAAAGTAAAGAAAAACCATATGAAGCGTCTTAGAAAAGGGAAATGTACCATTGAGCTTGGTCTTGTATTGTCAGATCTTGCAATGAACTATGAGCGTGTTGCAGACCATTGTTCGAATATCGCGGTATATATGATGCAGTTAGAGGATACCCAGTTAGAGGAACACAGTTTTACCGAGCAGATGGATGCTGAGGAGAGTGCAGAGTTTACAAAACAGTTAAACGAGTTCGAGAAGATGTATCAGATTTAAGGGTGAAGGATTTTTAGCAATCGAATATTTGCATGGAACACAGTTGGTGTACAAAAAAGACGCTTGAAAATGGAGATTGAGGGAAAATATGGCAACAATCTATATAGTGGAAGACGATATTAATATTCGTGAAATTGAGCGGTATGCACTCAAAAACAGTGGCTATGAAGTGGAAGAATTTGAGGGCAGTGCACCATTTTTTAAGCGTCTGGAAAAAAATATTCCGTCACTGATCCTTTTAGATATCATGCTTCCGGGGGAGGACGGACTGGATATTTTAACAAAGATAAGGGCAGATAAGGCAACTGCAGAGGTTCCGGTCATCATGGTAACGGCAAAGACAAGTGAACTTGATAAAGTAAAAGGACTTGATCTTGGAGCGGATGATTATATCACAAAACCGTTTGGTGTGATGGAGCTGATCTCCCGTGTGAAGGCAATGCTTAGAAGAACAAGCCGCGTGCATGAAGATTCACAGCTGATTCATGAAGATATTCTTATGGATATGGATAAACATGCTGTTACCGTTGCAGGGCAGACGTGTGAACTGACGTTTAAAGAGTTTGAATTACTGAAGTACCTGATGCTCAATCAGGGAATCGTTTTATCAAGAGATAAGATCATGGATCAGGTATGGGGTTTCGAGTATGAGGGTGAGAGCCGTACCGTTGATATGCATATCAAAACACTGCGGCAGAAACTTGGTGCAGCGGGAAGCTGTATCAAGACCGTGCGGAATGTGGGGTACATGATAGAATGAAGAAAAAGATCAATATCGGGTTTATGTTGATTGCGGCAATCGCCATTGTGGTGACTGCCGTTTGTTCTATGTTTCTGTTTTATCAGATTTTAGAAGAACAGATATTTGATGATCTAAAGGCAAATGCACATGTTGTTTCAGTGATAAGTCCGGATCAGTTATCGAAAGATATCACTTATTCTTTGGAAACCGATGGACTGCGCATTACATGTGTGGATGAAAATGGTGATGTGGAATATGACAGCATGGAAGATGTATCTTCCATGGAAAATCATAAAGAACGTCCGGAGATCGCAGAAGCAATGAAAAATGGTGAGGGAAAATCAATCCGTGTCTCATCCACTTCGTCGAAGCATACTTTTTATTATGCACTCAGAAAAGAAGATGGAAGTGTTGTGCGTGTGGCAAAAGAGAGCGGAAGCATTTATCATCTGGTGTCTACGATGTCGGGGCTGATCTTGGCGGTTGGACTGATGGTATTTCTGATGTGTGTATTTTATTCATACCGCCTGACGCGGAGACTGATGGCACCGATCGAGAAGATGGCAGACAATATTGTTCTCGTGGATGAGACAGAAGTTTATGAGGAAATGCAGCCATTTATTTCCATGATTAAAAAGCAGCATATGGATATCTTAAACCATGCGCAGATGCGGCAGGAGTTTACGGCCAATGTCTCACATGAATTAAAAACGCCGCTGACGGCTATCTCCGGATATGCAGAACTGATCGCAAGCGGAATGACAGGCGGTGAGGATACCGTGCATTTTGCAAATGAGATCCATAAGAGCGCGGAGCGGCTGCAGTCGCTGATCAATGATATTATTAAGTTGTCAGAATTAGATGACAGTGATTTAAAACTTGAATTTGAGACGGTTGATCTGCATGAGCTTGGAGAGCAGTGCGTCAGCTCCATGCAGATGCAGGCAGAGAAAAATGAGGTGACATTGCAATTAGAGGGGACGTCTGTTCCGATGAGCGGGAATAAGACACTGCTTGAGGAACTGTTGTTTAACCTTTGCAGTAATGCGGTGCGCTACAACAAAAAAGGCGGCAGTGTCACGATCGTGACTGCCATCGAAAATACAAGACCGGTACTGATCGTAAAAGATACCGGTATCGGAATCCCAAAGGAACAGCAGGAGCGTGTCTTTGAGCGTTTCTACCGTGTCGACAAGAGTCGGTCAAAATCTACCGGCGGTACAGGTCTTGGACTTGCCATCGTAAAACACATTGTTGCCCAGCATGATGCACAGATTTCAATGACGAGTGAAGTCGGTGTGGGAACAGAGATCAAAGTTGTGTTTTAAAAGCAGTTTTTAGTAAAAAAATCTAACCGAATCCTCAAATTTATGCTACAATAAAAAGATGCAAGAAATATACGATTGAGGAGCAAAGCAGACATGTTTTCCATATCAGACATTAAACAGGAAGCATATCCGGCAGCATACCGCCGGGGAAAGGAATTGTATGAGCAGGGACTTGTACAGGAATTTTCCTATGATGTATACACGGAGGATGGCGTTCCAAAGGCAGAATTAACTGGAAAAGTAAAAGGACAAGTCGAGGATCATTATGATGTCCGGCTTGTGATAGATGAAGAATATGCGGAAGTTTCAGAGAGCCGCTGCAACTGTGAGGCATTCTGTAACTATGAGGGCATCTGCAAACACTGCGTTGCCATTGCACTCGCCTATGTGAACCGCAGACAGGCGAAAGATATCTTAAATGCAAAACTTGGAGTAAGCGAGAAGACAGAGCAGAAGGACATCCACACGGAAAAAGAGTTAAAAACGGATACTTCATTAAAAAATCTGTTAAACCGTTATTCCATGCGTGCAGGTTCTACTTATCTTCTACCGGAAAATATTTACGGTAAGGTGGAGTTAGAGCCATACTTTAAAATGGAATACAGTTACGCGACAGTAGAATTTAAGATCGGAATGGAACAGAAATATGTTCTCAAAAATATTTCTGCATTTTTACATTCGATCAAAATTAACGAAAAAGTCCGTTATGGAAAAAAACTGGAATTTTATCATCATTTAGATGCATTTACGGAATCTGCAAAACGCATTATCACATTTATGGAACAGCAGGAAATGGACAAAAGGCGTCAGAGCCAGTTCCATGCGTATTATGCGTATACAGGCAGCTATGAGCGCACAATGGAGTTAGATGGTGTGGGAATCGACCGCTTTTTTGAGGCAGTTGGTGACATGCCGTTTGAGGCGGAGGTAGGATTTTTACCGGAGGATACCTATACGTTTTCACCGGAAGAGAAAAAGCCGAAACTGGTCATCCGTCAGGGTGGTTCCGGAATCTTTCTGCTGCTGGAAGATGATTCTGTGATCATAGGTGAAAAATATTTTTATTTTTATGATGCGGATATGATCTACCGCAGTCCTGCAGGAATGAAGGAGACAGTCGGGGAGTTTTTTGAATTTATGCACCGTCAGACCGGGGGACAGGCCTATATTGCTGCAGATGAGCTTGCCATGTTCTGCCGTGATCTTCTTCCATTGCTCAAGAAATATTTTAAGGTGGAGAAAGAGGCCGGATTTGATGAGAGCCTTTATGTGCCGCCAAAGCCGGAGTTTGAACTTTACTTAGACAGACAGGATATGAATACGGTAGGCGCGAAACTGATGGCTGTTTACGGGGATGATAAATATAATGTCCTTGAGAAGATCGCACCGGGGGAAGTGCGTGACCTTGCAGAGGAACTCCGCATCAAAAATCTTGTAGAACCGTATTTTAATGAATACGCCATGGCACAGACCGTGTTTGTGCTGTCACATAATGAGGAAATGCTTTACCAGCTTGTTTCAGGCGGTCTCAGAAGACTGGGCGAATTTATGACCATATATACGACGGAGAATTTCCGTAATTTAAAGGTTGTATCTTCACCGGCTGTTTCTGTGGGCATTTCGTTAAAGAGCGATCTTCTGGAATTAAAAATTCATTCCGATGAAATGTCACGGGAAGAACTTGCATATCTGCTTTCAAAATATGACCGGAAAAAGAAGTATATCCGTCTGAAAAACGGTGATTTTCTAAATATTGAAGAAGATGGACTGAGTACGTTAGCGGAAGTCAGCGAGGATCTGCGCCTGACAGAAACAAACCTGAAAAAAGGCACTGTAATTGTTCCAAAATACCGCGCAATGTATCTTGATGCGGCATTAAAGAACAATCAGCTTCTATCGATCGAGAAAAATAAAGAGTTCAAGGGCATGGTCCGCAATATGAAAACGATCGAGGACAGTGACTATGAAGTGCCGGAAACGTTAAATTCGATCATGAGAAGTTACCAGAAGAATGGTTTCCTGTGGTTAAAGACACTCCGTGAAAATGGATTTGGCGGTATTTTAGCGGATGATATGGGACTTGGAAAGACGCTTCAGGTCATCAGTCTCCTGACAGCAGAACAGGAAGAGATGCAGTCCGGGGAAAAGGAGCTGCGGCGTTCGCTGATCGTGTGTCCGGCATCTTTGGTTTATAACTGGCAGAAGGAGATCTCGCGGTTTGCCCCGCAGTTGCAGACTGTCATAGTAGCCGGCAGTGTACCGGAGCGTGCATCGATCATAAGACACAGTAAAGAGGGCGAGATCCTTATTACCTCGTATGATCTGTTAAAGCGAGATGCAGAAGTGTACCAGAAATTTGTATTTGCGATCCAGGTCATTGATGAAGCCCAGTATATCAAGAATCCGTCCACCCAGGCGGCAAAAGGTGTGAAAAAGATCACTGCAGCATTCAAACTTGCATTGACCGGAACACCGATTGAAAACAGGCTCAGCGAGCTGTGGAGTATTTTTGATTATCTGATGCCGGGATTTTTATATACTTATCAGAAATTCCGGGAGGAAATTGAACTTCCGATCGCGGTAAATCAGGATGCAAACAAGATGGAACGCTTACAGCGCATGATCCGTCCGTTTATTTTAAGACGTCTGAAGGGAGATGTATTAAAAGACCTTCCGGAGAAGATCGAAGAAAATGTATTTGCAAGGTTAGATGGCGAGCAGATGCAGTTATATGATGCTTACGCGACCAGAATGAAACAGATGTTAAGTCAGCAGAACGACAAAGAATTTCAGAAAGGAAAGATGCAGATCCTTTCCGAACTTACAAAACTGCGTCAGCTCTGCTGTGATCCGGCTCTTTTGCTGGAAGATTATCAGGGAGAATCTGCAAAGACGGATATGTGTATGGAACTGATCGTAAATGCAGTCGGAGCAGGACACAAGATCCTTTTGTTCTCACAGTTTACATCCATGTTAGATCGTCTGACAGAGCGTCTGAAAAAGGAAGGTATTGATTATTATCTTCTGACCGGTTCTGTCAATAAAGAAAAACGTATGCAGATGGTAGATAGTTTTAATAATGATGATGTTCCGGTATTCTGTATCAGCTTAAAAGCAGGTGGAACCGGATTAAACCTTACCTCTGCGGACATCGTGATCCACTATGATCCATGGTGGAATGTTGCGGTACAGAACCAGGCGACAGACCGTGCACACCGTATCGGACAGAAGCACGTCGTGACAGTATACAAACTTGTGGCGGAGGGAACCATCGAGGAGAAGATCATCGATATCCAGGAGCGCAAAAAGAAACTTGCCGAGCAGGTACTTGAGGGCGAAGGAATGGATTCTGCAAGTTTCACCAAGGAAGAAATTCTTGAGTTGCTTGGCTGATAGGAGATAACCAGTAAAAAAAGCAGTAAGGGAAAAGAGAAAAACGGCAGGACATTTTAATGATTTGCTGCTGCCGGTGATCCTGGTATTGTGTGTTTTGCCATTTGTGGTGTATTTAGCGGAGTATGATACCGGATTTAGCCAGTATAACTGGAATTCAGATTACAGCATGATACCGGATTTTTATACCTGTTACCGGAGAAGTATTTTCCTTGTGGACGCATGGATTTTGTGCTGGTTTACATATACGAGAGCGGCGATCGTGGCACTGGTTGTGGTCGCGGCAGATATTTAAGCAGGGTGCTGGATCAGAAGAAAGATAACCGTTTAGAGTCAATCGTTACGTCCCAGGATGGCGTGACAATCACTTATGAAGGTAAATCTTACCGTTTCTTCAGCTTTTGGATAATGGACAATTACATTGATTGGAGCACTCTTTCTTGCGATACCACGCACCTCCCTCGGTATTTCAGTCTATGAGAGAGAAGTTATCCGCCGCAAATGCGGAACCCAGGAAGTCAGACAATGTGATGGCCACCTGAATGGTTGCCAGAAACTTGGCAGGCTCTCTTGTCAGACGGAACAGGCGTTTTGCTCGTTTATCTCCTTGACCCGCCATCCTTTCCAATTTTGTTTCGTTTATGGAAAGTACCGCAATCTCTGCACAAGCAAAAACTGCATTTAATGCAATCAATATAATCTGTAATAAAAACAATACTAACATTTTAACCTTTTTCTGCAATAACAATATACTATCTTCAAAAAAAGCAAAAGACACATCCCATGCATGGATTCCAATGCACGAGTCGTGTCTTAACTTCTATATCTGAACAAATAGATTTTGTAATTGCATCGGTTAGGGTCAGGACAACTGTCGCTTGTATCCATTTTGTGATTCCACCTTCTTTCCCACAATATAATATTTTTTATTATAGAATAGCTCTCTGGCTATGTCACCAATTGCTCCATCAACAAAGTGTAAGTAGAGATTTTTTAACTGTTTCTTAGCATTATTCCACTTTCTGCATCCTATATCCAACGCCAATATGAGTCTGGATGAATTGTGGAGCGCCAGGGGTTTTCTCCAGCTTTTTTCGCAGAGTTGCCATAAAAACACGCAGAGAACCAATGTCATTCTCCCAACTGCTTCCCCATGCATTTTGTAAAATAAAACGATGTGTCAATACCTTGCCTGTGTTTCGTGCAAGTAAACACAGCAGCTTGTATTCCGTTGCAGTCAGAGACAGCTCATCGTCACCCAGATAAGCACAACCCACAGAATAGTCAATTCGAAGTGGACCGTTTTGATAGACCGCCTGTTCATTGCTCACATTTTGCATCAGCGCAAGGCGGCGCTGGGTAACACGCAGACGTGCTAGTAATTCTTCAACAGAGAACGGTTTTGTTAAATAATCATCTGCACCAGCATCCAGTGCATCAATTTTATCATTATCCTCAGCTCTTGCGCTGATAACAATGATTGGAACGTTTGACCAGCTACGGACACGGCGTATTACTTCCACTCCATCAATATCTGGTAGTCCCAAATCCAGTAAAATTATGTCAGGATTATGAGAAGCTACTTCCATCACGGCTCCTTCACCGGTGCCTGATGCAATAAAGCGGTAATCATGTGCTCTTAATGTTGTAGTTATTAGATTGCGTACCGGAGCATCATCCTCCACAACGAGGATTTGAAAGTTATTCATGTATTATTACCTCCTCCAGCGGAAGGGTAAAACGGAACACAGAACCATGCGGTAAATTGTCCGTAATGTGGATTGATCCGCCATGTGCCTCCACAATAGCCTTGCAGAGGTACAGACCCAGTCCAAGACTGCGGCGATTATCCGCTATTTTATGTTCGCCGCTGTAAAATTTATCAAATATTTTTCCTTTTTCCACGTCGCTGATGCCCTTGCCGGTGTCAGCGATTTTGATTTCCGCCATCCCGTTCTTGCATTCAGCACTGATACTAATCAAGGTGTCCGAAGGTGTGTATTTCAGTGCATTGTCCACAAGATTGATGATGACCTGTACGATCAGCTTTGCATCTGCCCGTACCATCAGTAAATCATCCCCATAATTCAAAGTGATGGAATGCTTTTTTGCATTGGGGCGGATATGCTGCATCGCTTCCTCGATGATTTCAGAAACCAGCTCTGGAGAGGTTTTCAGCATCATGCGACCTTCTTCGATACGAGTAGAGTACAAAAGATTTTCCACCAGGTTGGTCAACCACATGGAGTCATCGTAAATATCTGCATAAATCTGCTGTTTGGTTTCATCATCAAAGCTATGACTGTTGTGTAAAAGATTGCCTGCATTACCGGAAATCGTTGTCAGCGGAGTGCGTAAGTCATGGGAGATGGTTCGCAGCAGATTAGCTCTAAGTTGTTCACTCTCTGCCAGAATTGCTGCAGCTTCTTTTTCCCTGATATTCTTCTCATTTTCCAGTGCAAGCGCTGTTTCACCGAGAATAGACAAAAGGATGCCCTGCTCTGATGCATCCAAAGCACCTGCCATTGCATCAATTCCCACGACACCATATATTCGTTCATTGACACGAACAGCAAAATACAGATACTGTGCATCTGGGAAGTTCTTTGTTGTAGCTCCGGCATTATGATTGTTCTGAAGAACCCACTCTGCAATCGCAAGTTCTGTTTCTTCATCGTAAAAGCGCTGTTCATCCGAAATGAAACGTATCGGCTCAGATAATCGTCCACCTTCGTGGTCAAAAATGACTATACTTCGTCCGAGCAGCTTGTTGATCTGCTGTCCGGCAGTTTGCAGAATGGCTAATTTGTTTTCTGCCTTAGACAAAAGCTGATCTGTATCAAAAAGTACCTTTGTTCGTTTGGCGATTTTCTCTGATTGTCGTGCCTGTTCTTTATATCGAATGGCAAATGTACCTGTGATGTACGCCGTTAAAAACATAACTACGAATGTTACCGGATAACCGGTATCGTAAGCTGCGAGCGAGAATCGAGGTGCTGTAAACAGATAATTAAAGATAAATACACTGACTATGGATGAAATCAAGCTGTATATCTGATGGGATGTGGCAATAGATGTCAACAACACACCAAGAATATACACCATTATAATATTTGCATCGGTAAAGCCTATCTCGTGAAACAACAAACTGAGTAATGTTGCCGCAAACAGAATCAGAGCGCTCTTTACAGTGTTTTTTATGATTTGCTCGTGATGGTATTTCCTCGCCTTTTTGGGATGATAGGTCGTATCTGCTGCTTTATCTGGAATGATATGAATATCCAGCTCTGGTACATAGGACAACAGAAGTTGTGTTAATGTCGGCTTTCCAAACAGATGCTTTTGGATAGCGGAGCTTTGGCCCAAAACAATTCGAGTAATACCGGAGATGCGGGCAAACTCTGCAATTTGGTACGGAACATCGTCGCCATATACCGTTTCGATAGTCGCTCCAAGCTGTTCAGCCAGCTTGCGGTTTTCCTCCAATCGCTTTTTGTTTTCGTCGGTAGCCACTGCAAAATCCGGTGTTTCAACGAATAATGCTGTAAACTGACTGTCAAAGGCTTTTGCCATTCTTGCGGCGGTACGAATGATCTTTGCATTGGACGGTGCCGACGACAGACAGGCGAGGATATGATCCTGCTTGCTGTTAATGTTATTTAGTTTATTCATTATCCTCACCTCCAATTTTGTAATAGATTCTACCATACAAAAGTCCTGATTTCTACCTCGAAAATGTGAACGATCAGTCTAAATAGTCAGCATATCCGCATTTTAGTCTACAATGTTCCATTTCCAATGCTGTAATTACTCGGTCACGATTTTTGGATTTCAAACTCTTTTTCCAAACAACACGAATCCATTTTTCCTCATCCAAATTTTCAACCGTTAGACCAAGCGTGGTTACCAGCATCTTTGTCTTTTCGTATGGAATCCGAACAGAAGCATATTGTTGCCCCAAAGGTTCTGTGCTGTCATCTGCCAGAAGAAGAATGTCGATACGTTCGTTTATTAGCTTATCTAAGAGATGATTGATTTGTCCACTACTGAGAAAGAACTCAACATGAGGAGCAGATTCAGAACAGCTCTCTAATGCAGATGCAATGGAATTCAACAGCATCGGGGTTTCTGCTGCAATATGAATCTTGCATTGGCTATTTCGGTTACCTTCGGCGATTAGGCGTTGGTTTTCTTCAATGAAATCTCCGAATCTTGCAACAACATAGTATCCAAATGCAAAAGTTGCCAACAGAATTAGTATTAAAAATAGATCCTTCATCAAGAACACCTCCTTAGCCTGATTAAAAAAGGATTGATTATATGCGGAAGCACTTGTGGACGGCTTTTTCCTGTCCTAACACAAGAATCGATTTATTTCGACCAAGCGCGGTATCCGGCGTAATGCTCATATTTAATCTTCCGTTCTCACGGATACCAAGGATGTTGATGCCAAACTTTTTACGAATGTCTAACTGTACAATGGTTTTTCCGTTCCACTCAAGTGGGGTTTCCAATTCGAAAATAGCGTATTCGTTATCCAGTTCAATGTACTCCAAGATATTCTCAGAGGAACAACGGACTGCTGTCCATGCAGCCAACTGCTTTTCAGGGTAGACCACTTCATCTGCGCCATTACGTAGCAGAAACTTTTCCTGTATCTCACGAGATGCACGGGCAATAACCTTTTTAGCGCCCAATTCTTTCAGCAGATAAGCGGTTTCCAAAGAGTTTTGGAAGTTATCTCCAATGGCAACAATACAGGAATCGTAATTGCCAATACCCAGAGAAGCGAGGAATTCTTCATTGGTGCTGTCCCCAATCTGTGCATTGGTAACATAAGGAAGCAGTGCATTTACACGTTCCTCACTGGTATCTACTGCCATAACCTGATGTCCCATAGTGTGCAGCTTCATAGCAATAAACTTGCCAAATCGTCCAAGACCAATCAATAATATCGATTTCATAACAGAACCTCCTTGTTCTTAACCTACCGAGATTTTCTCGACAGGGAGTTTTGATAATGTGTTTTTTGTTGCCGGCAGTGTAGCGAAGATCAGCGTCAGCCCACCAACTCTGCCGATATACATCTGTGCAATCAGAATCAGTTTGCTTATAGCCCCAAGTTCCGGTGTGATACCCAGTGTCAAACCGACTGTGCCAACCGCCGATGCACTTTCATACAGGCAAGTTACAAGCGGAAGATTTTCCAGTTTACTGATTGCTATGCCACCAAGAAGAAATAACGAAATATACATAAAGAACACCGTTGCCGCATTTTTTACGGTATCATCATCGATGCGTCGCCCGAAGAAACAACCATTCTGACGTTTTTGAAAGACTGCCGCTGCGACAGATATCATTACTGCAAAGGTAGTAACTTTCATACCTCCTGCCGTAGAACCGGGCGCACCGCCGATGATCATCAACAATGATGTAATCATCTGTCCAGTTTCGCTCATTGCATTCAAGTCCACGGTGTTAAAGCCTGCTGTTCTCGGCGTAACAGCTTGGAACAAGGCTCCCCAAAAGCGTTCTGCAAACGGAAGATGTGCCAGTTCGAAAAAGAAGAAGTAGACCGTTGGAATCAGTATCAATCCTGAGGTAACAGTAAGGATAACTTTGCTTTGCATACGGTATCGCTTTATGTGGATGCCGTTGGTGCAAATATCTCTCCAAGTCAAAAATCCAAGTCCGCCGATGATAATCAGTAGCATGATTGCCAGATTGATAATTGGATTTGCAGCATATCCCATCAAAGAATTAAACAGAATACCATCATTTACAATGTCAAAACCGGCATTACAGAAGGCTGAGATAGAGTGAAATACTGCCATCCAAAGACCTTCGCCAAATCCGTAATCCCCGATGAACACAGGAGCCATGATCGCTGCGCCCAAAAGCTCAATAATTACGATGCCTTTCAAGATGAAACCAGTGAATCGGACAATGCCGCCAACCTGCGGTGCGGAAATTGCATCCTGCATTGTGCTTCTTTGCATCAAGGAGATTTTCTTTCCTGCTGCCATTGTAATCGCAGCAGCTACTGTGATAACGCCCATGCCGCCGATTTGAATTAACACAATAATGATTGCCTGCCCAAACACTGTCCAATGTGCCGCCGTATCATAAACCACAAGTCCGGTCACACAAACCGCCGAAGTCGATGTCAGCAGACAATCCAGAAACGGTGTAATCTCTCCACCTTTACTGGATACCGGCAGCATCAGAAGCAGCGCACCCAACAATATGACAGCGGCAAAACCGAGAATGATCATCTGTGAGGAGGATAATTTACGTTCCAGTTTCCCCATCTCAACACCTCCAACGTTCGTTTTCTTAATTGTATTATTGCATTTCAACCATAAAATGGGTATTAGCGTGCCGGTTATGGCATTAAATTCGCATTAAGATAAAGACCATCACTGGTTCTCAAATAGAGAACCGTGATGGCCTTCATTTTTAACAATATATCAATTCATTTAAGACGATTTCTTCCGCAGCATTGCGGATGAAGATGCCTATCAATTCTTTACTCAGCATGATACGGACTTGTTTTCAGACAAAGATGCCTTTGACAACAAGCATGGTATTATGGCGTACAACCGTACCGATCAGGAAAAAGGCAGAGCAACAAAGTACCTTCCTGCAAGTGAATGGATTGTATCTGTTGGCAAGCATCCGCGGCTGATTCCGGGTAAAGTGTGGGTACAGATTCAAGAATCTTTGGAATGCAATAAATCCAAATCCTTTAGAAAGCCACGCAGTAATGAAGCGCTTCTGACTGGCTTGCTATTCTGTAGCTGCGGTGAGCGTATGTATCCGAAAATGAGCAAGCGCAAAACTGCGGATGGAAAAGTAATTTATACCTATGTATGCAAAATGAAGGAACGCAGTCAGAGGTCTGTATGCAACAGCAAGAATGCCAATGGCAATACATTGGATATGGCTGTGGTCGAGCAGATTAAAATGCTTGCGGAGGATAAGGATACTTTCATTGCACAGTTGGAACAGAGCCGTAGATTCTATACCGGCAATCGCATGGACTATGAGCAGCGACTTGATGAAATGAGAAAGGAAAAGGCAGAAACCGAGAAGAAAATCAATTCTCTGGTAGACGCCCTTGTAGATATGGGCGACAGCCCTGCCAAGGCGCATGTAACCAAACGAATTGAGCAGTTGAACGAGGAATACCAGTCCCTTGAAAAACGTATTCAGGAACTGGAGGGTCTGACCACACAGCATGCTCTCAGCGATATTGAGTTTGACTTGATGCGTCAGCTGCTGACTGTCTTTAAGGATGGCATTGATGAAATGACCATAGAGCAGAAACGAGCAGCCATCCGCACCATCGTGCGTAAGGTTATCTGGGACGGAGTCAACGCTCATGTGGTTCTGTTTGGTGTGCAGGACGATGAAATCGAATACCCGGAAATCGCTTCTGTTGCTTCTGATAATACAGACGACGAGGACGAAAACGAGGAATTGGTGGCATTTTCTGATGTAGACTACGAAGATGACAATACGGAGGATGACCGCCTGGGAAAAACTAATCCCCTTAGTGTATCAAAAACGCATTGGGGGGAGGATAGCAAATGCAATACAGATGGATGCAAAAGAAGAATTAATATTTTGGCTGGATGATTATACACTGGAATTTTCAAAACTTGCTGCGGGATATTATTATGAGACAGAATGGGGAAAAGCGGATGAGATGGTGGAAATACCGCATGCTAATTTCCACGGACTGGAATATTTAGGAAGCGGCCGCCTTTACATCTGGTCAAGGATACTCCCAATGTTAAAACATTATATCTTAAAAGGGAGCGGTCCGGACACCTTTGCAGAAGTGTTTCCGCAAAATGATTATGTTGGAAAGATGATCTATGCGGAGAGCACCGGCAGGATCATGGAGCGTGCGCACAATGATTTCCTCGCGCACTGGGTGCAGACAGGATTGCTGTCACTTCTTGCACTGCTGTTGTTTTATGTGTTCCTTGGAATCGCGCTTGCAGCGGTGTAATGTTTTTTTAACGAAACATTCATTGACAAATCATGGTGTATAAGATATGATGTGAAAACAGCGTTTGGCATAAGTGAAAAACTTATGATGAGCACAGGCTGTTTTGAAGGAAAGCAGTCTGTGAAACCGTGAGGGAGTAGTTCGCGTGATCGCGTGGTTTGTCAACATACCGGTTTCTTTTGGTGGGCACACACGAAAAGAACCTGGCAAATCTTAAAGAATGAGACTCATGTATATTTTTGTAGGGATATCTGCGAGGATATCCGGTACAGGAATATACGTGGAGTCTCTTTTTTTGTCATATTTATTTGAGAAATATTATCATTTAAAGTATGTCAGAAATTGGAAATCACTGCAGGAATGACGCATACAGTACAAAATAACTGAGGAAACATCACGGAAAATGTCTGATACAAAAAGAAAGCGGGTAAAAAAAGATGGCTATTTTTATTGAATTGTTCCTGATGGGCGTCGGGCTGTCCATGGATGCATTTGCAGTGTCGATCTGCAAAGGACTTGGGATGCGTAAGGTCAACAAGAAACAGGCACTTGTGATCGGGTTATTTTTTGGAGGATTTCAGGCATTGATGCCTCTTATCGGATGGCTTTTGGGAAGTCAGTTTGAAAAATATATCACAAGCATTGACCATTGGATCGCATTTATACTTCTTGGAGTGATCGGTGGTAAAATGATCATCGAATCCATAAAACCGGATCAGGAAGAGGATGAGGTAAAAGAACTGGATGCGCCACTCGATCTCAAAGAGATGTTTGTGCTTGCAGTTGCGACAAGTATTGATGCACTTGCAGTCGGGATCACATTTGCATTTCTGGACTATCCGATCGTGGAGGCAATCACGATCATTGGAATCACCACCTTTTGTATCTCGATTGGCGGGGTTTATGTTGGAAACTTTTTTGGAAACAAGTACGAAAAGAAAGCAGAGTTTGCCGGCGGACTGATCTTAGTATTGCTCGGTGTCAGAATCCTTTTGACACATCTGGGAATTTTATAAATAACAGGATATAAATAACAGGAAAAACGAAGGAGGAAATGTGTATGGTGGCGATGATGCAGTCAATAGCTTTATTGATGGTGGGATTTGTTTTATTGATCAAAGGTGCAGATTTTTTTGTTGAGGGAAGTTCTTCCGTTGCAAGGGCGCTGCGGATTCCGTCTATGATTGTCGGACTCACGATCGTTGCAATGGGGACGAGCCTGCCGGAACTTGCTGTCAGTGTAACAGCTTCCGTTGCCGGTAACAATGCATTGGCAGTCAGCAATGTGATAGGTTCTAACCTTTTTAATTTAATGTTTGTATGCGGGGCATGTGCATTATTTGCACCGTTGATCGTACAGAAAGATACATTAAAAAAAGAAATACCAGTTTCTGTTCTGTGCGCGGTGCTTTTGTTTGTTCTGGGAATTTCCGGCATGGAGATAGGAAGAACAGATGGTGTGATATTGTTACTTCTTTTTATTGGATTTTTGGTATGGATGGTACGGTCAGCATTAAAAGCGCATGCGGCATCGGCAGAAGCAGAAGATCCTTCCGGTGAATATAAAATTTATCCTGCATGGAAATGTGCATTATATATTGTGGGTGGTGCAGTGGCTATTAAATTTGGCGGGGATTTTGTTGTAGATGGTGCGTCAGCGATTGCCGTAAAAGCCGGGTTAAGCCAGAATCTGATTGGACTTACGATCGTTGCAATGGGAACCAGCCTGCCGGAATTCGTCACCTCTGTGGTAGCTGCAAGAAAAAATGAAGTTGATATGGCATTTGGAAATGTGATCGGATCAAATATTTTTAATATTCTGTTTATTCTGGGAGTGACAGCAGCGATAAGTCCGGTAGCGTTTATTATGGAAAATGTGGTGGACAGTATACTTCTGGTGCTGGTAAGCATTCTTGTATGGGTGTTTGCATGGAGCAGGCTTCATATAGAGAAAAAAGAAGGTGTGGTGCTGCTTGCATGTTATGCAGGATATCTGATATATATCTGTACGAGATAAGAAAGATAATGTATAAGATGAAAAAGGTGTTTATTGAAGAAATACAGGGAAAAGAGTATAATTCTGTTTTGACAGTTTAAAAAATTAAATCGCTCTCATCAATTGCTACTTCAAAACTAAGTTTTTCACAAACAGTATTCAATCAACATATAAAGATGGAAAGCGAAAAAATTCTAAATATAAAGTTACAGAATCATTTAATTGGCTAAAGTGTTATTATCCTTGGAGTTATACAGACACAATTGGTGTTGCATGGAGTGGAGGTTTTGCCTATAGTACAAATTCAAAAAGCATAACGTATTATAATATGCTAGGAACACCACCATCGTTTAAATGGGCTAAAACATCAAAAGGAAGTAAACAAGCATTAGCAGATGGAACACCAGCGAAAGGATGCAAATATAATTTTTGCTTCATTATTTATACAGACTGCAGGATGCGAACAGACTGAATATTGGAAAAATAAAATACATATAGAAGATGTTTGGAAGGAAACATATGGAAATGAAACCATTATTGTGGGAATTATAGATAGTGGTATAGATATTACATCTTCTGATTTACAAAGTGTAATATATCATAACGATCAAGAAATTTCTAATAATCAAGTTGATGATGTGGTTAATGCAATTAAATATGGATATAATAAGGGAATTCGTCTTTTTAATTGTAGTTGGGATATGGAAGTATATAGTGAAAAATTATATACAATAATGAAAGAATGTTCAGATGTAATTTTTGTTTGCTCAGGTGGGAAAAATAGTTCTAATGTAGATGTACAACATGTGTATCCAGGTTGTTTTGAGTTACCCAATGTTATATGTGTAGGAGGTTTGGGGATAAATGGTAAAATATATGAGTTTTCTGGATATGGAGAAAAAATTGATATATATGCTCCGGCGGAGAAAGTATATTGTTTAATGCCGGAGGATACATATACTTATTCCGAAGGTGTGTCTATTTCAGTAGCATATGTTACAGGAATAATTGCATTGGCAAAAAGCATAAATCCTACATTGAAATGTGAAGAAATAAAAAATAGATTGCATAAGTGTTACAATGAGGAATTAAATATACCAGTATTAGACGTAAAGAAGATATGTATTCAGGAGTGAAATAATGGATAGAATCATAATTTTAATTATAGTATATCTTATTGCATGCTATATATGGAAAAAGATTGATTGTTCAAGACATAGGAAAATACATAATGCAGTGTTATTTATATCAAGTATAATGGTAATCATCGGTTGTATAACACCATTAAATTCCACATATATAATTTTGTGCGCAATCATATTGATATTATTAGATTGTCTGGTAAAAAAAGTATGGACTGCATAAGGTAATATTTTTTAACGAAACATTCATTGACAAAAGCCGGAGCAGATTTTGGTGACTTTGGGAGAAAATTAGAAAATCTTGGTCTGCCGGTCACGTCACTCCGAGAAAACCTACATCAGGCACATTTAGATTGCCTTATTTTCGTACAACGGAACAAAAATTACTCCGGCTTTGCGAGGGATGCCACTCATAAGCCTGCGACACAACATTTGAACGGGCAGCTCATATCAATCGTACTGTGTAATCAGCAGCGATTAACCCCATTTTATATAAAGTTAAGACCTTATTTATTGAAGATATATTAGGAAAAGAGTATAATGTGCGTAAGCAATGAGCAGTGTCAAAACAGGTACTGCGTAGTATAGAAATAATCAGGAAACCAATTCAGGGAGGTAGCACAGTATGGAGTTTTTTGATAAGTTAAGCGAGACAATCGTGAGTGCAGGTAAGGATGTTGGTCAGAAAGCGAAGGATGTATCCGGGATCGCAAAGTTAAAGATGGATATCAGATCCAAAGAAGATTTTGTGGAAAAACAGTATGCGGAACTTGGAAAAGCATATTATGAGAAACACAAGGATGAAGAGAGCGTAGAAGGCGAAGAAAAGACACCGGAACAGGAGCACTTTTTCCTGATCACGGAGGCGCTTGGAGAGATTGAGCGCATGCGCGCAGAAGTATTTAAACTTCAGGGAGCCGTGGAATGTCCGAAATGTGGTGCCAAAATGCCACAGGGAGCAGCATTCTGCAGTAGCTGCGGAACAAAAATGGACGATATATTTGAGGAATAGGAGCCGGATGCGTGGAAAATCAGAATAAAGCCCGGGCAGATCTGCGTCAGTTAATGCCTTTTTTCATTGTGGCTTTTGTGGGGATTATTTATCATCTGAGGATCCGTCCGATGGCGGGAGATGATGTATTTTTTTCGCAGGCAACGTCAGAGCTTGGATTGTGGAATTATCTGATACAGCGTTATGAGACGTGGACATCCCGGTTTGTGATAGAGTTTCTTCTTGTCTGGATCATAAAGTATCCAATTTTGTGGAGACTCATTGATCTGACGCTTTTTATTTCGTTTCCGGTATTAATCTCAAAAATATTTGATGGCGGAAAACTGATGGACTGGTGTGCGGCAGCGGCGGTTCTTTTATATCCGTTTCATGATATGGGAACGGCAGGCTGGATTACCACAACGGTAAATTATTTCTGGCCGGTCTGGGGAATGTTCTTTGTTGGATTTCTGCTGAAAAAAATGCTGGTACATAAGAAAATCAATATTGTGGAAGGCATTGCAGGGGTACTTGTCTGTGTGATCGCAAGCAGTCATGAGCAGGTAGCGGTGATCCTGTTTGTGGTTTTTATATTGTATGGCATTTATCTGATTTGTGGGAAATCTAAAAAGACGCCTTTGGTGCAGGATTCTGCTGGAAGCACGCTGACAGACAAAAAAGTGATACACAGCAATAATCTGTATCTGGCAGGAATGGTACTTGTTAATATCATAACACTGATCTCAATCCTGCTCTGTCCGGGAAATGCCGGAAGAAATGCGGTCAGCATTGCAGATCTTCCAATTTTTGAGACATATGGATTTGGAGATAAATTGTATCTTGGTCTGCTCAGTATTGAGCGTGTGTTTATAGCAAACTGCGATGCCGTATTTCTGACAGTTGCATTGGTGCTTGCAATGCTTGTCTATGTAAAAACGGATGACTATAAAAAGACCATTATTTCTGCGTTACCGGTCTTGATTTTATTCGGACAGACGGCAATGCGTACTGCTTATCCGGGATTATCAGGTCTGTTTGTCATGCCGCAGGAGATCACAGAATGGAGCTGGGGCACGCTTTCTACCTGGCTTCCGATGGTGTATCTTGCAGTCACAGTGGCGGCGATGCTTTATGCATTGTGGATTATCCTGGGAGAGCAGCCGATAGAGTATATTTACGCGCTTCTTATGTTGGGATGCGGATTTGGTGCAGGCATGATCCTTGGATTTATGGCGACGATCTATGTCTCAGGTGAGCGTGTTTATATTACCCTGTATTTTATATTGTTGTTTGTGACAATGTTTTGCATTTACCGTATGGAAGATGCTGTGGAAGAAAAATTAAAGCAGACAGGTGGAAAGCTGGCGGTGACACTGCTTGCATTGATCTGCCTTATAAATATTGGATTTGTAACCCTATCCTGTTAAGGATAGGGTTTTCTGTCATTGTTAAGGACAGGGTTTTCTGTCACCATATTTTTTTGTTGACAAAACATAGTATTCATATTAATATAGTAGGAAATAAGAAAACAAAAATATACAATACTTCAGATAAAAGACAGAACAGAAAAGGATAGTGTGAAAAATACATTTTTCACAAGCAAGGGAGATTACTATGAAAGAAATATTATGCTTTGGAGATTCCAATACTTATGGTTTGATTCCTGGAACGAAAAAACGTTACGATAGAGATACAAGATGGACGGGACTGATCGAGCAGGAGCTGTATGGGAAAGGCTACCGCATCATTGAGGAAGGATTGTGCGGCAGGACAACGGTTTTTGAGGATGAGCTGCGTGAGGGAAGAAAAGGAGCTGCATTGCTGCCAACTCTTTTAGAGAGTCATGCACCGGTGGATCGTGTCGTTTTGATGCTTGGAACGAATGACTGCAAGACATTTTACAATGCCTCAGCAGAGGTGATCGGTCTTGGTGTGGAACGTCTGGTGGAGCAGATACGTAAGGCAGATCAGAATATCCGGATCTTATTGATCTCCCCGATACAGCTTGGGGAAGGTGTCTGGGAGCCGGGGTATGATCCGGAGTTTAATGAAAAGTCCGTGGAGGTATCGAAGGGACTGAAAGCAGTTTATCAGAAAGTTGCAGAAAAATATGACTGCGATTTCCTTGCAGCATCCGATGTGGCAGAGCCGAGTAAAGAGGACAGAGAACATCTGAATAAGGAAGGTCACAAAAAGCTGGCGGAGGCAGTGCTTGGAGTGCTGGCGGCGTAGTAAGATCGTCGGACATTCCGCAGGAGACGAATATGGAATCTTTGGTATGGATTTAGGCATGGGAGCACGCACGGCGCAGGCATGTGAGGA
This sequence comes from Roseburia sp. AM23-20, assembly GCF_003470905.1. NCBI lineage: Bacteria > Bacillati > Bacillota > Clostridia > Lachnospirales > Lachnospiraceae > Roseburia > Roseburia sp. AM23-20. The sequence goes on along the minus strand of NZ_QRHS01000004.1, from coordinate 114,237 downwards.
AAAGTTAAACAGTATGGACGGAGCATCATAACAGATCGGATAAAATGACAGGTAAGAAGTTTGATTTGGATGATTTTTAGACAGAATGAAACGAAATGTTATATATTGATAAAAATATAACAAAGAGGCTCTGAATAAAGAAACGGAATTATGCATTATATATAAAACAAAACGAATAAAACTGTAAAACACAAACAAAAATGATAAAAAGCATCAAGAAAGTATTGCATTGCATTGTGCATTATGATATGATGCAGTCAGTTCAATAAGAGAGCTATGACAGGAGAGCGAATAGAACGGCCGATGAAGCCGTTGGTATTGTCGCTCTTTTTTATGTTATATTAAAACTGCAATGTAAAAACGTCATGAGGTGACCATTAGTTGTATACATATGAATTAGGAAAAAGGTGTCTGGGAAGGGGAAAGCATGAATCAGAATTTTTATGAAGCAGTAGTGGATAATCCCATCATTGCAGCGGTAAAAAATATGGAAGATGTGACAGAATGCTGTAAGCATGATGATATCAGAGTCATATTTATTTTATTTGGAGATGTCTGTTCTATTGGATCAATTGTAAAGACGATCAGGGATGCAGGTAAGATTGCAATGGTGCATATGGATCTCATCAGTGGTTTAAGTCCAAAGGAGATTGCAGTTGAATTTATTAAAGAACAGACCAAAGCGGATGGAATTATTTCCACGAAGCCGTCACTGATCAAAAAAGCAAAAGAAATGTCTATGTATACAGTACTTCGTGTATTTTTACTGGATTCGATGGCATTTGAAAATATCAGGCAGCAACAGCACATGATAAAACCAGATTTTATCGAGGTACTTCCGGGAGTAATGCCAAAGATCATTGCACAGATCAGTCATTCGGTAAAAGTACCCATTATTGCGGGAGGGCTGATCACAGATAAAGAAGACGTGATGGGAGCATTGTCAGCGGGTGCGATGGCGGTATCATCCACAAACCATAAAGTCTGGAATATGTAGGGTAAAAAATAATATATTTCAATAGAAAAAAGAACAATCAATTTTACGAATATTTATAATGCTCTGGGGGGAGCAGTTTAAATATTAAATAAAGCCAAAAGAAAGAGGAGGAAAAAGTATGGCAAAATATGTAATGGCACTGGATGCTGGAACCACAAGCAACAGATGTATCCTGTTCAACGAGAAAGGTGAGATGTGCAGCGTGGCACAGAGGGAATTTACACAGTACTTCCCACAGCCGGGCTGGGTGGAACATGATGCAGATGAAATCTGGGCAAGTATGCTCGGTGTTGCAGTTGAGGCGATGAACATGATCAATGCGACAGCAGAGGATATTGCAGCAATCGGTATTACCAACCAGAGAGAGACAACGATCGTCTGGGATAAGGAAACAGGAGAGCCGATCCATCATGCGATCGTATGGCAGTGCCGCAGAACTTCAGAATATTGCGATACCTTAAAAGAAAAAGGACTTACCGATAAATTCAGGGAAAAAACAGGTCTTGTCATTGATGCATATTTTTCAGGCACGAAGGTAAAATGGCTGCTTGACAATGTACCGGGTGCAAGAGAGAGAGCCGAAAAAGGTGAATTATTATTCGGAACGGTAGAAACCTGGCTGATCTGGAAACTGACAAAAGGCGCTGTTCATGTGACCGATTATTCCAATGCATCCAGAACAATGTTATTTAATATCAACACTCTTCAGTGGGATGATGAGATTTTAGCAGAGTTAAATATTCCAAAATGTATGCTGCCGGAGCCAAAACCGTCAAGCTGTATTTACGGGGAGGCAGATCCTTCTTACCTTGGTGGACCGATCCCGATCGCAGGTGCTGCCGGAGACCAGCAGTCAGCATTGTTTGGTCAGACCTGTTTTAACGCAGGAGAGGCAAAGAATACATATGGAACCGGATGTTTCCTTTTAATGAACACAGGCGAAAAACCGGTATTTTCCAAGAATGGTCTGGTAACTACGATTGCATGGGGACTGGATGGAAAAGTTAATTACGCACTGGAAGGCTCTATTTTCGTGGCGGGGGCTGCGATCCAGTGGTTAAGAGATGAATTAAGAGTCATTGATTCTGCACCTGATTCGGAATACATGGCAAAGAAAGTAAAAGATACGAACGGCTGTTATGTAGTTCCGGCATTTACCGGTCTTGGTGCACCTCACTGGGATCAGTATGCAAGAGGTACGATCGTAGGTATTACCCGTGGCGTCAATAAATATCACATTATCCGTGCAACATTGGAATCTCTGGCATATCAGGTGAATGATGTTCTGGTTGCCATGAAAGCAGATTCCGGAATTGATCTTACCGCTTTGAAAGTTGACGGTGGAGCAAGTGCTAATGATTTCCTGATGCAGACACAGGCGAACATTATTGATGCGCCGGTAAATCGTCCGCAATGTGTAGAGACAACAGCGATGGGCGCTGCATATCTTGCTGGTCTGGCAGTCGGTTACTGGTCAAGTAAAGAGGATGTTATTAAAAACTGGGCAATCGACAAGACATTTGAGCCGCAGATCGATGCCGCAAAGAGAGAAGAAATGATCAAAGGCTGGAACAAAGCAGTCAAATATGCATACGGCTGGGCAAAGGAAGATTAAAAAGAAGGTTTTGTATAGGGAAGGTAAAGATTGTAATGTATTGGTAAAGTTAATTGAATAAGGGGGGATAGTATGTTACCATATATAGCAGAGTTTTTGGGAACTATGATTCTGATCATCTTAGGTGATGGAGTTGTTGCAAACGTAAATCTCAACAAATCTGGCATGAAGGGTGGAGGAACTGTCCAGATCACATTTGCATGGGGACTTGCGGTTATGCTGCCGGCATTTATTTTCGGAGCAGCATCGGGAGCATCGTTTAATCCGGCGCTGACGTTAGCACTTGCAGTTGACGGAAGTTTTGACTGGGCAATGGTTCCGGGATATATCATTGCACAGTTTGCAGGAGCGTTTGTTGGAGCGGTGATCGTATATCTTTTGTTTAAAGGACAGTTTGATGCAACAGAGGATCAGGCGACAAAACTTGGGGTGTTCTGTACAGCGCCTTCTATTCCGAACATGGGACAGAATATTTTCAGTGAGGCAGTTGGAACGTTTATCCTTGTATTTGCGATCAAAGGTATGGCAAATGTGCCGGGACTTACCGATGGACTTGGAAAGTTTCTTGTATTTGGAATCATTGTATCGATCGGTATGTCACTTGGTGGACTGACCGGATATGCGATCAATCCGGCAAGAGATATCGGACCGCGTCTTGCACATGCCGTTCTTCCGATTAAGGGAAAAGGAACATCCAACTGGGGATATGCAGTTGTTCCGCTGGTGGGACCGGTGATCGGAGCAATTGTTGCAGTACTGCTATATGGAGCAATTCCATGGTAGACCGTATGTTTGTCATGCGATAAGTAACTTTATATGACAATTTTATATTTATGACAGTAGATGTGCATGTGGAACCTGCAATCTATTGTTGAGGGGCAAGAGAGAAGAGAGCCTGACAGGATAATCGCAACAGCATGGGTGCGCTTACTTGTCAGGCTTTTTTATTCATAGGAGATTACATCTTATGAATGAAAAAGCCCTCCGGGTTAGATACCAGAAGAACAAAGTAAAAAAAGGAGAGATGGAAAATGTATGACGTAATTATCATCGGAGCCGGTGTATCCGGCGCAGCAGCGGCGAGAGAATTGTCGCGTTATAATGCAAAAGTATGTGTGATAGAGAAAGAGGAAGATGTCTGCTGCGGCACATCCAAGGCAAACAGTGCAATCGTACATGCGGGATATGATGCAAAAGAAGGTTCCCTGATGGCAAAATTAAATGTACGGGGAAATGCCTTGATGGAGCAGCTTTCCAAAGATCTTGATTTTCCGTTTAAGCGGATAGGTTCTCTGGTTGTCTGCAAGGACGAGGAGGATATGCCAAATCTGAAGGCGCTTTATGACCGCGGTGTGGCAAACGGTGTGCCGGGACTGCGCATTTTATTGAAAGAGGAAGTACATGAAATGGAGCCAAATCTTTCGGATGATATCTATGCGGCTTTATATGCGCCGAGTGCCGGGATTGTCTGCCCATTTCATTTAAATATAGCACTGGCTGAGAATGCAAATGCAAACGGTGTGGAATTTAAGTTTGATACGGAAGTAACAGATCTGAAAAAAACAGGAGAGATCTGGGAGGTCCATACGAATCAGGGCGTGTTTGAAACAAAATATGTCGTCAATGCGGCAGGTGTTTATGCGGATAAATTTCACAATATGGTCAGTGAAAAGAAAATCCATATTACACCAAGACGCGGCGATTACTGCCTGCTTGACAAGAGTGCCGGAAACCATGTGAGCCACACGATCTTTGCACTTCCAGGTAAATATGGAAAAGGTATTCTGATCACGCCGACGGTACATGGAAACCTGTTATTAGGACCTACTGCGATTGATATTGAGGACAAAGAAGGAACGAACACGACAAGAGAAGGCTTAGATCAGGTTATCGCCGGGGCGAATCTGAATGTAAAAAATATTCCGATGCGTCAGGTTATCACTTCTTTTGCCGGACTTCGTGCACATGAAGATGGTCATGAGTTTATCATTGAAGAGGCAGAAGATGCAAAAGGCTTTATCGACTGTGCCGGAATCGAGTCACCTGGGCTTACGAGCAGTCCGGCGATCGGAGAAATGGTTGCAGGTCTGTTAAAAGAAAAAATGCATTTGGAAGAAAAGAAAGATTTTATCGCAACGCGCAAAGGCATCTTAAATCCAAATACTTTAAGCAAAGAAGAAAGAGTGGCCTTAATAAAGGAAAAACCGGAGTATGGCAATATTATCTGCCGCTGTGAGATGATCACCGAGGGAGAAATTATCGATGCCATCAGACGCCCGCTCGGTGCAAAATCACTAGATGGTGTCAAACGCCGCACAAGAGCCGGAATGGGACGCTGTCAGGCGGGATTCTGCTCGCCGAGAACAATGGAGATCTTAGCAAGAGAGCGCGGTGTGAGTCAGTCTGAGATCACAAAATCAGGCGGAAATTCAAAAATTATTGTCGGAACCAACAAGGACAGATTGTAAGAGGGAGGAGCCAGAGCATGAAAACATATGATATCGTAATCATCGGAGGTGGACCGGCAGGGCTTGCGGCTGCTGTTTCTGCAAAAAATAACGGAATTGATGACATATTGATTTTAGAGAGAGACAAAGAATTAGGCGGTATTTTAAACCAGTGTATCCACAATGGTTTTGGTCTGCATACATTTAAGGAAGAACTGACAGGTCCGGAATATGCGGGAAGATTTATCTCGCAGGTAAAGGAACTTGGAATTGAATATAAATTAAATACCATGGTCATGGATATCAGCCATGAAAAAGTAGTTACTGCAATGAACCGCGAAGACGGTCTGTTTGAAATTCAGGCAAAAGCAGTTATTCTTGCAATGGGATGCCGCGAGAGACCCCGTGGAGCGTTAAATATTCCGGGATACAGACCGGCAGGAATTTATTCTGCAGGAACGGCACAGCGTCTGGTAAACATCGAAGGGTTTATGCCTGGACGCGAAGTTGTCATTTTGGGTTCCGGCGATATCGGCCTGATCATGGCAAGAAGAATGACACTTGAGGGCGCAAAGGTTAAGGTTGTGGCAGAATTAATGCCATATTCCGGTGGGCTGAAACGTAATATCGTACAGTGCTTAGATGACTATGGAATCCCGTTAAAGTTAAGCCACACGGTTGTGGATATTAAGGGAAAAGAACGTGTAGAGGGAATCACGTTGGCTGAGGTTGACAGCAAGGGAAAACCGATCCCAGGAACTGAGGAGGAATATAGCTGCGATACACTTTTACTTTCTGTCGGACTGATCCCGGAAAATGAGATTTCCAAAGGTATGGGGGTTGACATGAACCCGGTTACATCAGGACCAAAAGTAAATGAGAGTCTTGAAACGAATATTCCGGGTGTGTTTGCCTGCGGAAATGTACTGCATGTACATGATCTTGTGGATTTTGTATCTGAAGAGGCAAAGACAGCCGGAAAAAATGCAGCAGTTTATGTGAAAGCAGATGGCGTGAAGGCAGCAAGAGATAACGACATTGTTTTAAATCCGATCGAGGGTGTCCGGTATACGGTGCCGGGAACCATCAATGTTGCTAATATGGATGAGCAGATCACAGTCCGTTTCCGTGTGGGCGGTGTATACAAGAACTGTTACGTCAGCGCTTATTTTGATGATGAGAGAGTCATCCACAGAAAACGTCCGGTCGTGGCACCGGGAGAAATGGAAGAGATCAAACTGACAAAAGAGCAGCTTTTGCAGTACCCGGATCTAAAGACGATCACAGTCAAGATCGAGCAGGAATAAAATGGAGGTATATCAATGGAAGAGAAAAATTTAATCTGTATCGGTTGTCCGATGGGCTGTCCGCTGACTGTAAAAATGGAGAACGGTGAAGTTGTCAGTGTTACAGGGAATACCTGTAAGCGCGGTGATATCTATGCGAGGAAGGAAGTGACAAATCCAACCAGAATCGTTACCTCTACAGTAAGGATCACCGGCGGAAGCGAAGCAATGGTTTCTGTAAAGACAAAAGAAGATATTCCGAAAGGAAAAATATTTGACTGTGTCAAAGCATTGAAAAATGTTGAGGTTGCTGCTCCGGTGCACATCGGGGATGTGCTTGTGAAAGATGTTGCAGGGACAGGTGTAGATGTGATCGCAACGAAAAATGTGGAGTAAGTGCCGAAAAAATAAAAAATACATGATAGGAATTGATTTTTAAACTGGAGGGGCAAAACAGATACCTGAAATGATCTGTTCTGCCCCAACATCATGTTATTATAAAATACAAAAAGTGAGACTTGACTCAGGATATGATGTGTCTAATTGCTTTCTACAGCATCAAAAAGGTTGCTGTCGTTCCAATCAGGGTGAAGCTGGCATAACTGGTAGATATGATTTACAAAATCAGCATCCTCATCCAGCATGTTGATGCAGCTTTCAGCAGGAATATTTTTTTGGTACATCGTGTGAATGACGTGTATACGATATTGGCATTTTCCATCTTCATAGCTGTCCCTGCGTTCCATTTTGATATACTCTTCCATATCAAATTCTTCCAGTAACATTCCAACTACCTCCGATCTGTGTTTTATGAGGAAATCACGGAGAATATTATCATGAATACAATCCTGTACCGTGAAATCAATTGCCTGTTCTAAAGAAATTCCTTCCAAAATCTTTGAATAGATTCTGCTGATCAAAATAGAGTATTCCTCTAACGTTCTGCACCGAAGCATCAGTTCTTTATTGTGTCCGTAATTAATATTATAGACTTTTGCGGTACATTCCAGGCAAGGGAGTTTTGCTGTATCATCTGAATTATTTGTCAGTTCAAATGCGTCTGAAAGATGCAGCTCTGTATAATCAGCATCATTTTCCAAAAGAGCTATTCCGTTGTAGAAAATAACAAATTGAGGAGAAGGTATTTTAAGCTGTTTTTTCCCGTATATATTTAAGTTGTGCTGTTTGATGTAACTTTCATATTGTTTACCAAAATAAATCAACCCGCGAAGCGGCATATTTGGATTTAAGGTACTCTGATGCTCATACAGATTTAGTGTTCCACGAACGATGAAAGATACATCATTTTTGTAGCCAAGATAAATTACATCATCAATGGTGTAAACAGTAAGTTCCTTTTCGTCTGAGTAACCAGTGTTGTTCAGCGCGTTATATAATTCAAGCAGGACAGAACGCTCACTGAAAATTTTACGGAATAACGCATCCCGGTATTTCTTTTGTACAAAAACCCGTTTTGTATGATGGATTTTTCGTGTGTTTTTCCCCATATCATATTCTCCTTTGATTATAAAAAAATAAAATGGTTTTCACAATACTTTTCTGAAATAGCTGGCGAATTGCCGGGACATAAAAGACTGATATTCAGAAAATGAATTTCACAGAAATGAAATTTGAATTGCGATAAATGTAGAGTAACATGGGAAAGTTGAAACGGCAAGTGTTAGAAAAAAGTTTGTGTATAATCACCATAAAACCGGATGCTTAAAAAATGTTATAAGAGATTTGCATTTTTTAAACATCCGGTTTTATTTTTAACAATCAATCATTTTATGGTCAGCTTTTTATTTGCTATAAAATACTGATGTAGGATTGGATACATAAACAGTTGTGGAACAATTTTTCTTTCCGACTTTGCAGACCGGCTTAACACTGATGTAATACATGGTATTTTTTTTCAACTTTTTCTTTTTAAATTTTTTCAGGGTGTAGCTGGTGTTTTTACTTTTAACGGCGCCTGCTTTTGTAAAAGTTTTCGTATCGTAGCTTGTGGAAACGTATATTTCATATGCGGAAGCACCGGAAACTTTTGACCAGTTGATCTTTATTCCTGAGCCGGACTGTTTTGCAGTAATCTTTTTAGGCGAGGTGCCAAAAGTAATGACGGTACTCCATGGACTGTAAACTTTTTGCTTAGTGCCTGCAAGTGTGACATAGGAACGGACTCTTGCTGAATAAAAAGTGCCTGCTTTGATTTTTTTTGAATTGGTATATGTTCCAAGGTAACTGTAAAATTTTGTTTCGTTTACAATCGGTTTTTTAAATTTTTTGGAATCAGAAACTTTTGTTATCTGCAACTGAAATGCTTTGGCACCATTAATGCCTTTCCATTCAAAGCTGGCATCTCCGGGATAAGCAGTTGTCACTTTAAAATCACGTATTTTCTTTGGAAGTGTTGTGGCATAGGTTTCTGTGTAAGTATTAGAAACAACTGTAAAGTCAGAATTGCTGTTTAAGGCATAAACGCAGATTGCATAAGAGCCATCTTCTTTTAAGTTTTTGATCGTACAGGAATTTGTACTTGTGGTAAGTTCCTTGGAAAGATCAGAAAGACCACTTGGATAATATACAACTTTATATCCGGATGCACCGGAAACGGCTGCCCATTTAAAGGACAGGGATGCAGCGGTTGCTTTGGTTCCTGTAATTTTTGCTGTTTTATCGCTGATCCGTGCAACAACTTTTAAGGTGTCAGACCAGTTTCCAATATCACAGAGATTTTTATCGTCCGTATAGAAATAGTCGGCAGGAGCAGTGTAGGCGCAGACACGCGCATAAAAAACAGATTTGCCGGACGGTCTCCATTTTTATAACCATATTTGGTGGCAGTGATATCTATTTCCGGAAAATCCTGAGTCAGGTTAAGCAGTTCATTGATGCAGGCAATGTTATCGTCGGTGAGTATATGTGTCAGGGCAGAATGCCGCAGTCTGTCCGGGAACGCTACCTGAAAATGAAGGAGGCTCCCGATCATCCGCAGAATCTGGATGTATTGATCCAGAATTTTGACTGTGCATTGTCTCACCCTGATGCCAATGACCTGGAAAAACTGAAAGAAGCCGTTATGAATTCATCTTTCTGATAAGGCCATAAAATAAGGCAGCCCCACATAACTGAGTCTGCCTTACCTTCTTTACTTAACGTTGATGCCTCTGGCATATTGTTGTAGAAACTGTTCTTTTCCACATGGTCTGCCCAAATAATATCCCTGCAGATAATCAACCTTCATTTCTTTCATTTTCAAGAGCCATTCCTTTTCCTCGATGCCTTCTGCGCATATCCTGACGTTAATGCTATGTACCATCGGGATGATATTTTTATATAATTCATAATCCCTGGCACTGTTCATCGCCTTGGCAGTAAAATCCCTATCCATTTTCACATAACTCGGATTCATATCACGTATACAATGAAGATTCGAATATCCTGTTCCAAAATCATCGATCACGAAGGGGATCCCGTTCGTGTCCAAGCTCTTACGGAATTTGCAGAATGCTGGTGTCATATCCATAAATCCGCTTTCTGTCATTTCAACGCATAAACATTCCGGCTTTAAAGTGTACTTTTGAATCACATCCAGAATATCCCGCTCTACATTGCCCTGCAGGATCTGAACATAGGATACATTTACATTCATCCGGAAGTCCGGAATATATTTCTGCATTTCACAGCACATTGCTGCGGCTTCGTTCAAAATATATCTTCCGGCGGGAATAATCAATCCGGTCTCTTCCAACAATGGGATAAATTCCATCGGTGAAACAAGCTTCTGTCCTTCTTCCGTTATCATGGAAAAACGCATCAGCGCCTCTGCTCCAATGATCTGTTCCGACTGGCAGTCCACAATCGGCTGATAATTGACCTCAAAGCCTTCGTAATTGTTTACAATAGCATTACGAAGTGCTGCTATGATTCTTCCTTTTCGTAAAAAGACCTCATAGTCATCCTGGGCGAAAATATAGAATCCGTTTTTACCCATGCTTTTTGCCTGTTTCAGAGCAAATTCAAATTTTTTACGGCATTCTTCAGTCCCCTCACAAAATGTTGCTGCATCTATAACACCAATAGAAACGGAAAATACAGCTTCATAATTTTCGGCTACTATAAAATTATAAAGTTTATCTGTGATCTTTTCTTTCAGTGCCACAGCGTCTTCCGCAGAAGAAGCATCCAGATCCACGATCACATACTGATCCGCTACCAGATGGTAAATTCTCTGCTTGTCCGAAAGGCAATCCTTCATGCAGCCGGCTACGCTTTTCAGGATATAATTACCATAATCCGCTCCCCTGGAGCTATTGATCGCTCCGAAATCATCAATTCCTACATGCATCAAAAAGCCCTTGGAAATAGGTGCCTTTTGTGAACACAGGTAAGTAAGGAATTCCGGACCACCAAGCAGTCCTGTGACATTATCAGCTCTTCTCTTGTTGCCGGTCTCGTTCAGACATCCGACCAGATACTCTGCCTTTCCCTGCGGATCATTGATCACAATACCACGGCAGTTGATCCAGACCGGCATACCTTCTTTATCAAGCCACCTGTAATGAAGATTATGTACCTTTTCTCTTCCTTCGCATATATTCGCAAGATGCTTTGTAAGCATCCTGCGGTCTTCCTCATACACTACCTTCATAACTTCATTTGCAGCATCTGTCAGAAGATTTTTCGACATATTAAACCGTTTCACAGCTGACTGTGAAATCTCAAAGGTATTATTCTGCAGATCAAATATATACAGATAATCATCCGTACATTCTGTAATAATCTCAAATAAGATTTCTGCTGTCTGCTCTCCAAACACATTAAATATATCATTAATCACAACAAGTACCTTCCTTTTGACAACTTCACCCTATCCCTGCCATTTTTCTAGAATAACTTAAAGATATTCACGCGGTCATGCATCTTGGCTGCTCCCTCTGCCAGATTAATACTGATCGCAGTATTCTCTTCTGATGATGCCGCATTGCCCTGTACCACACCGGACAGCTGTTCAATTCCCTGACCGATCTGTTCCAAGGACTCTGCCTGGGAGTTGGCTTTCTCCATGGTGTTCTGTGCAAGCTCTGCAAAGGACTCCATATCTGCAATGATCTGATTGAATGCGTCTGCTGTTGTTCTTGTGATCGTATTTCCCTTTTCAATTTCCACTAAGGTCTTATCGATCAGATCTCTCGTATTTACAGCAGACTTTGCACTGTCTGCTGCCAGCTTGCCGATCTGATCCGCAACCACTGCAAAGCCTCTTCCTGCTTCTCCTGCTCTGGCAGCTTCTATGGAAGCATTCAGGGATAACAGATTGGTCTGGGATGCAATAGTCTCGATATCGGTGATAATATTACCGATCTCTTTGGAGATTTCTGTAATGTGCTCCATTTCCGTGAGCAGCTCATTCATTTTTTCTTTTTCTTCGTTCGCTTTGTTTGCAGAAGCTTTTACACGTGCTGATGCGCTCTGCGTTTCTTTCGCTGTATCTGCAGCCAGATCCACGACAGTGTCAATGGTGGCATTCAATTCCTCGATGACTCCTGCCTGCTCTGTTGCACCGTTCGCCAAGGATTTTGATGCATTTTCCACCTCGGATGAATTCGATGATACCTGTTCTGCCAGATCGCTGATCTCGGTCAGGGTACTGTTAAAGCGCTTCAGAATATACAGCAGTGATGTCTTCAATTCTGAGAAATCTCCCAGGAAATCTGTAATCTCATCACCATTTCTGGTCAGGTCACCCTGCGCGATTGCCTTAACCTCCGCGGAGATCTCCCTGACATAATCTGCCAGAATACCCATGGCTTCTTTCAGATTCCTGATGGTATCGCCAAACTCATCCTCAGACTCATAGGTAAGCATTTCTACGTTAGACAGTTCACCCTTACGCAGACTGGCAACCGCTGCTTCTATCTGTTCTACCGGCTCTGTAATGGAATTGGTAATGATGCTTCCGATCAGTGTCGTCACTACAGCAATCGCAAGACCCGCTGCCACGATCACAACAAATATGATTATGGTGCATACCTTGGCCATGGTATTTGCCCGATCTAATTCTACCTGGAACTCATCACGCAATGAAGTTAATTTCTCAGTAAAAGACTTATATTCTTCATACACCTCTCCGGTCATCAGCTTCGCTGCCTCCTGCTGTTTCCCCTCACGGCTTAACTTCAAAATTTCATCGGAAGCAGCCCTATATTTTTCCCATGCAGCGCTTGCCACTTCATAATCATCCCGTCCTTTTTGAGCATCGCTGTCTGCAGACATTATTGCATCCAGCTTCGCATCGGTATCCTGAATCTGGCTCTCCAGCTTCTGGATTTCTTCTTCGCAGGAGTTCATGACTGCTGCATCTGATTCTACCAGATGCTGATACTGTTTGATTCTGTATTTCGCAGTCATTGTCTCTAAATCCTGCAGATATTCCAATGACGGAGACCAGACCTCCGTGATCTTCTCTATATTTGAACGGATCACTAATGTCGAGATCAGCGCCACCAACACTAAAAATAATGTCATAACAAGCACTGTCATTCGATATACTTTTAATTTTCCTGCAACCTTTAAGTTAACTATACGCTTTTTGATCTTTTCCATGATGGTTTGCCTTCCTTTGTAAATTATTGATCTTTTATAACATTTATTTGTCCATAGACGATTAAAAGATAGCATACTTTATTGGAATAATCCATAAAAAAAATAAATTATTTTCTGCTAAATATTAGTGACTCAAACTCCGCACTTGAATAAGTGCCTATGCACCTTGAAAATCCAATAATACCTGGCACAAATATAGCATGAAACCGTCTGGTTTTGATATCATTGAGTTGCTCAAAATCAATCAAGCTGCAAATGTAGACAAAAGGACCATTGGATACAAACGCAGGAAACTGTCCATGGAAAAAGGAACCTCCGCCATGCTTTCGCTTTTGGAAGCTGCTAAAGAGGCGGTAATCCCTACGGAATATGTTCTCTTTGACAGCTGGTTTTCCTCTCCAGGTACGCTTCGTGCTGTAAAAGAGATTGGATATGATGTAATCGGCATGGTTAAGAAAACTCCAAAGATGTTCTTATGGATCAATTAAAGGTACTTTGATATCGTAATATGGAAGTAAAATGCTTCCCGGCATACTTTCCAATGCCGGAATTTGAGCGGGTAAACTGGTATTGCGTGATCGCACAAAAAGGGTCAGGCGCTTGACTTTTTACACATTCCATGCTAGATTGAAAATAATCGTAAAAAAATAAAACACCATGAAAAAGAGAGTACATCTGTTGGAACTTTACAGAGAAGTTTCTATAATTCCGGGAAAGGTGATGTGAGTCAGGTACTTTAATAAGAAAACCTGTATCACAGAAAATGAAAGGTCGAACCGGAATGAGGCTGAGAGGAAACGGGCGGACATAGATGGAAGATGGCTTTGGAGTGGCAGGACTGAACTGTTTTAGAAAATGACAGATAAGTCCCGACAGGTCCGCCTGTTACAGCGGGAGATATTACAGCAGACAAGCACTCGTACAGAGTTTCGGTGCAGTCAGTGAGATATCAGAATGAGGCTGGCATTTTATGCCGGTAAATGGGAGTGGTACCACGGGATAACGTCTCGTCTTCTTTTTAGAGGACGGGACTTTTTTGTTATAATCCGCATCCATAAGCAAATTATTTAAGAAAGAAGGAAATACACATGAGCAGCAAAGGAAAATTTTATATGACAACAGCGATTGCCTACACATCAGGCAAGCCACACATTGGAAATACCTACGAGATCGTACTTGCAGATGCAATTGCAAGATTTCGCCGTCAGGAAGGCTATGATGTTTACTTCCAGACCGGAACAGACGAGCATGGTCAGAAGATCCAGGAGAAAGCCGAGAAAGCTGGTATCACTCCGAAGGAATATGTAGACAACGTTGCCGGAGAAGTAAAACGTATCTGGGATCTGATGAACACTTCTTATGATAATTTTGTCCGTACAACGGATGAAGATCATGAGAAACAGGTAAAAAAGATCTTCAAAAAATTATATGATAAAGGTGACATCTACAAAGGTTCCTACGAGGGACTTTACTGTACACCGTGTGAATCTTTCTGGACAGAGTCACAGCTTGTAGACGGCAAATGCCCGGACTGCGGACGTGAGGTCCAGCCGGCAAAAGAGGAAGCATATTTCTTTAAAATGAGCAAATATGCTGACAAGCTCATCGATTACATTAATGAGCATCCGGAATTTATCCAGCCGGTTTCCAGAAAAAATGAGATGATGAACAACTTCCTGCTTCCGGGATTACAGGATCTTTGTGTATCCAGAACCTCATTTTCCTGGGGTATTCCGGTTGATTTTGATCCGAAACATGTTGTGTATGTTTGGTTAGACGCGCTGACAAACTATATCACAAAGATCGGATATGACGCAGATGGCAATTCCAGTGAGCTGTTCAACAAAAACTGGCCTGCAGACTTACATCTGATCGGAAAAGATATCATCCGTTTCCATACGATCTACTGGCCGATCTTTTTGATGGCACTGGATCTGCCGCTGCCAAAACAGGTATTTGGACATCCGTGGCTTTTACAGGGTGGCGAGAAGATGAGTAAATCCAAAGGAAATGTGATCTACGCAGATGATATGGCTGATTTATTCGGTGTGGATGCGACACGTTACTTTGTACTGCACGAGATGCCGTTTGAAAATGACGGAATCATTACCTGGGATCTTGTCATTGAGCGTTACAACTCTGACCTTGCAAATATTCTTGGAAACCTTGTAAACCGTACGATCTCCATGAGCAACAAGTATTTTGACGGTGTAGTAAAGAGTACAGGTGTGGCTGAGGAAGTTGATGCAGATTTAAAGGCAGTTGTAACATCTACAAGGGATAAAGTTGCAGAGAAAATGAAAAACCTGCGTGTTGCAGATGCAATCACGGAGGTATTTAACTTATTCCGCCGCTGCAATAAATATATCGATGAGACAGCACCATGGGTACTTGCAAAGGACGAGGCAACAAAAGACCGTCTGGCAGAAGTTCTTTACAATCTGGTAGAATCCATCACCATCGGAGCATGTCTGTTAAAGAGCTTTTTACCGGAGACAGCAGACCGTATCTTAGCGCAGCTTAGCACAGGTATGCGTGAATATGATGATCTCGATAAATTCGGACTTTATGAGAATGGAAATAAAGTAACGGAAAAACCGGAAATCCTTTTTGCACGTCAGGATGCAAAAGAGATCATGCCAAAGATCGATGCGATCCGTGAAGCACAGAAAGCAGAGTTTGAGGCAGAGCAGAGAGCACTTGGTGAATTGCCAGAGACAACAGAGGAAGCAGGCGAAGCAATCGATATCGAGGCAAAACCGGAGATCGAGTATGATGACTTCATGAAAATGCAGTTCCAGGTCGGAGAGATCATTTCCTGTGAAGCAGTGCCGAAGTCAAAGAAATTATTATGCTCCCAGGTAAAGGTCGGAAGCCAGGTAAAACAGATTGTTTCCGGTATCCGTAAATATTACACACCGGAAGAGATGGTCGGCAAAAAAGTCATGGTACTTGTAAACTTAAAACCAGCAAAACTTGCCGGAGTTTTATCGGAAGGAATGTTATTATGCGCAGAGGATGCAGAGGGCAATCTTGCGCTGATGACACCGGAAAAAGCAATGCCGAGTGGAGCAGAGATCTGCTAACATATTGTAAAATAAAAATCTGTCATGACAGTTGTGATAAATCTGTGCTGTTGTGCCGGATTTGTGAGGGAAAAAGAGATAGTGTATGCGCTATCTCTTTTTCGGTATCACACAGGGAGGAACAAAAGAGTGAGAAAAAAAATACAGGAGATATTTCAAAGAAACCTGCCATTTGTGCTGGTGTTTATGGTGGCACTTATCTGGCATCTGGTCATTAAAATTTCTGCCGGTGAT
This sequence comes from Roseburia sp. AM23-20, assembly GCF_003470905.1. Classification (NCBI taxonomy): domain Bacteria; kingdom Bacillati; phylum Bacillota; class Clostridia; order Lachnospirales; family Lachnospiraceae; genus Roseburia; species Roseburia sp. AM23-20. The sequence continues at coordinate 97,963 of NZ_QRHS01000004.1, read as the reverse complement.
GATGTTGTCTATTTTCAGACGCTGATGGATGGAAGAAGTATCTGGGAAATTTTAGCGCACCGCTATGCGACATGGTCTTCAAGAATGGCAATCGAATTTGTTCTTATACCACTGGTACAGGTTTCGTGGCTGTGGAAAATTCTGGATATTATTATTTATACACTGATTCCTGTATTGTTATACCGCTTATTAAATAATTACACGGAATATATTGATGAAAATGTAAGCTGGTCAGATAAAGATTCAGACAGGGAAGAATCTAAGAGTATATTAAAATGGCTTGTCTGTGCGTTTATGCTGCTTTACCCATTTTCGGATATGGTATCAGCTGGCTGGATCGCAACGACGGTCAACTATCTGTGGCCGCTTTTTGGAATCTTATATATCGCCCTGATTTTACAGAAACTGGCACAAAATAAGTTTCTGCACTGGTATGAGGGCGCAGCAGGGATGATCTGTTGTATTTTTTGCAGCAGTCAGGAACAGGTGGCAGCAATTTTACTGGTTATGATTTTTCTTGCGTTACTTTATAACTGGCACAGAAAAAAAGCGGGGAGTCTGTGGATTTACGGATATTTTGCCATTGATCTGATTTCACTTTTTACGATTTTGTGCTGTCCGGGAAATAGTATCCGCAGCATGCAGGAAGTCGAAGGGCGTATGCCGGAATTTGCACATTTTTCCATTTGGGAAAAGATTTATATGGGAGTTGTAAATATAGAACGCATTTTTATTGCGCAGGTTAACAGTATTTTTCTGATCGTCTCGGTTATACTGGCAGTACTGGTCGGACTGAAAACGAAAAATATGATAAAAACATTGCTGTCATCTGTTCCTGTATTTTGTATTCTTGGATATGCACTGATCCGCACCGGGCATCCGTGGTATGAAAAAATATTTATTATACCGGAACAGACAGCAGGGTGGAATTTTAAAGATCCGGTGAACTGGCTTCCGGTGTTATTTTTGATTGTGACGATGGCGGGGATGTCCTATGCACTGTTTTGTCTGATGAGAGAGAAGCTGGAAATATATCTTTATACACTTGTGATGCTTGGTGTGGGACTGGCATCCGGCATCGTCATGGGATTTTCTCCGACAATCTATGCATCGGCAGACAGACCATATATTTATCTGTATTTTATTCTGATGGTAACGTGTCTTTTTTGTATCCGGCAGATGTATGGGCAGATCAGAAAAGAAATTCCTGTACTGGTTCAGAAGATTTCAATGGTTGTGCTTGGAATATTTTGCATGGTCAATATCGCAGAAACACTTTGGATGTGTCATATTATGTAAAAGAAACAGATGGATAAGGTAATCATTTTATACAGTTTTGCCGATGTTAAAAATATATGAACGGTTTCATTTTCATGACGGGCATGTTTAAATTGATCCATATAATGTTTGTTTACAGAATGCACGATTTATCTGCAAAGAGGTATTCTGGGATTCCTGTCATGATTTCAGGGAGGAATATGAGCTATGGGATTTTCGGTAAATAGTGCTGGGAGCACCAGTGGAGCTATGGCAATGGCTGGAACATTGACCATTAAAAATGCGAATAAAGATGCACGTGCGCGTATTGATTATGTCTGTGGAAAGAGTAAAAGCAGCACAAAGAAAAAAGTAAATTATAATTACAGGGAAGTTTCGAATCAGCTTTTGCGTGCGAAGAAGCCGCAGGGCGCAGCAAATGCGCTGACAAAGGCAAAGAGCAGACTTGCCACTTTGCAGCGGTGTGCAGCAACCGGGGAATATGACAGCAAGGAGATATCTGCAGCAGTTGCGCATGCGAAAAGAATGGTAGAGTGCGCACAGTTAAAAGTCCGCCACTTAAAGCAGGAAGAAATCGAAAACAATAAATATAAACGCGAGAACCGGGCGGATAATATGCAGAAAAAAGGTGAGATCAGGCGCCGGGCTGCAAATAAAGAGCGTGAGTTGAAAGAAAAGATTGCGATTGAAGAAATACAGAATGTACAAAAGGAAAAGGCAAAGCGTGTTGAAATACGGCAGAAGCGCAATAATCACAGACGTCAGGAGCAGAGTAAGATCAGCGAAGCGGATATGAAATATATAAAAGCACAGATGGAAAACCACAACACATCTGATATATCTCCTGATTCCGGCGTGATCGTGAGCCTGTCTGCCGAATCTGCAAATCTGCAGATGACAGAGGCACAGATCAAGATGCAGGCACAGCAGGATGCGGAGTTAGAGACAGATCTGACATTGACGGATGCTGCCGGTGCATTGCCGCAGGGGATGTCTGCTTCTTATACCGGTGATCCATCGGGAAGCGCATCTGCCACAAGGCAGGGAATGACAGAGAATATTAATATTATAAAGTGTATCCTGTAGGAAAAAATGATTGACATATAAGAAAAAAGGAGAAACACAATTATGATATTTGAGACACATGCACATTATGATGATGAACGGTTTGAAGAGGACAGAGAGGAATTGATCACATCCATGCCAGAACGTGGCGTTGGAACGATCATCAATGTCGGTGCATCGATCGAATCCACCAAAACAACACTTGCGCTGTCAGAGCGGTATGAATTTGTTTATGCGGCAGTCGGAGTGCATCCAAGTGATATCAGTGGTCTGAATGAGGAAACATTTGCATGGCTGAAAGAGCAGACCAAAAGAGAAAAAGTGGTTGCAGTTGGAGAAATCGGGCTTGATTATTACTGGGATAAGGAGCCGGAAATACAAAAACAGCAGCGATACTGGTTTGCTGAGCAGATGAAGTTAGCGAGGGAAGCATCACTTCCTGTAATCATTCATTCGAGGGATGCGGCAGCAGATACCATGGAAGTGATGAAATCTGTATATGCGGAGGAAATTCCGGGAGTCATCCACTGTTATTCTTATTCGAAGGAGATGGCACAGGAATTTATAAAAATGGGATATTATATCGGTGTCGGAGGTGTTGTGACTTTTAAAAATGCCAAAAAGTTAAAGGAAACCGTACAGGAAATCCCGCTGGAACGAATCCTTTTAGAAACCGACTGTCCATATATGGCACCGGAGCCGCATCGCGGAGAGAGGAATGATTCATCCTATATCCCGTTTGTGATCGCCAAGATTGCAGAACTAAAAGGAATCACACCGGAAGAAGTGGAGCAGGTGACCAGGGCGAATGCAGAACGGTTATTTCGTATAATGTAATTTATGTTCTGTACATGATAAAAAGTCTATGTTATCATAGCACCATAAACTGGTTGCGTAAAAGAGCGTAATCACAAACCTAAAAGAGTTATAGGAAGAAGGGAAAAAGATGATATACAATCAAAATTACATAGGAGAGATTATTTGAGGTGGTAAATTTCGTTGCAACCACGCACCCTATGGGTTAAAAGAGATGCAGGAGCCGCGACGCCTGCCAAATAATCTCTTTCATCTATAAAGAGAGGCTCTGTTTATGGTAACAGGGCTTTATTTTTTACCAAGTTCGGGGGTATCATTCCAGAAGCGCTTCGGGATATTCTGCGCTTGGAGTCCTGGATTGATCCGTGCCTGGATGGCGATGTGGTCGAAAAAGGTCTGCCACAGCTTCTGGTATTTGGTCTCTCTGTCGGAGGTATGTTTTAAAAGCTCCTGATCTATACCGGAAGCGTCCACTAACATAAAATTCTTTCCGGCGGCGTGAACTGCGGCAAGCTGGCGGTTCTCGTCATATATCATAAAATTCTCCTGCGGGAGACGATCGGTAAAGTGCTCTGCCAATATCGGCAGGGCATTATTTTTGGGGTGAATCGTGGAAAACAGTACACCATTTTCCAGTTCTGAAAAACGAAGAAAACCGAGCAGGTGATGTGCCTCATTTGCTGTGGCACGGGACAGAATAAACAGGCGGTGGACATAAGGATTGGCAAGGTCACAAATGGCGCGTGCTCCGGCGGATGTATTCAGACCAAGTACAAGAGTATGGTAGATGGCGTCCGCTTTGTCTAAGTTATTCTTTTTCTCCGGAACAATGGAAAGAATCGCATTTAAAATGGTATCGTAAAATTCACTGCCAAGTCTGCGCTGTATGGTGCGAGCGACTTTCGATGCTTTATCAGAGGAAGTTACCACATGGATATACTCACAAAATAGTTGATAATTGTCCGGTTCATGACACAGAATGTGGATATCATCGTGGGTGCAGGTGCTTTTTGGGGCACTGGAAGAACTATCAGCCGATGTGCTGCGGGCAGAATATTTTTTGTTTTCTTTTACCTTAAAATCCCATGCATCATAGATGCCGGATAAGATTCCATTGGGGGAATCTTCACAGATAAATGTGTACATATTATAAAATCCTCGTTATAGAAAGCCATTAATGCATCAGATTATTGATCATTAAGATGATGTTACAGCGAAATAGCAGGTTTTAATTTGCCAGCCGCTAAATTATGAATCGCTGTAGGTTCCGTCATCAGGAGAATAAACTGAGCTGCTGGTATCCAGCTTCACGTATTTCACGTGGAATCTGGGTGCGGTCTGCGATCAGGCTGCGGCAGATATAGTCCTCATCTAACTTTGTAGGGTACATCATGTGACCGGAACAGGTAATAAAGTATAGTGCACGTTTTAGTACGACACCGATCTTTTTCAGATCAGAGAAATCGAGCTTATTCATACGTCTTGCCTTTACGATGCGCGAGGCAGACTTTGCACCGATGCCGGGAACACGCAGAAGTGTACGATAATCTGCACGGTTGATCTCTACCGGAAAACATTCTAAATGGCGGAGCGCCCAGTCACATTTGGGGTCCAGATAAATATTAAAATCAGGCCGGTCTTCTGTTAGTAATTCATCTACTTTAAAATCATAATAGCGCAGCAGCCAGTCTGCCTGATAAAGCCGATGTTCCCGTAAAAGAGGCGGACCACCCGGCAAAACCGGCAGATTTGAATTGTGGTTGACATTGACAAAGGCAGAGTAGAACACTCTCTTTAAGTCAAATTTCTGATAAAGCGTTTCGGCAACACGCATAATCTCATAATCGTGTTCCGGAGTAGCGCCAATGATCATCTGGGTGCTCTGTCCGGCTGGAACAAAACGTGGTGCTTTGCGGTAAATGGCAAGCTCGTCTTTATTTTCCGTGATACGGTTCTGAATCTGGCGCATTGGTTTCAAAATAGTGGTTCTGGATTTATAGGGAGCCAACTTCTTTAAGCTGTCAGCAGTCGGAAGCTCTAAGTTGATACTCATGCGGTCGGCAAGAAATCCTGCTTTTTCTACAAGCACAGGATCTGCACCCGGGATAGCCTTGACATGGATATAGCCGTTAAAATGATAGACATTGCGCAGCCGGTAGAGCGTCTGGTAGATCAGATCCATCGTGTAATTTGGGCTGACCATGATGCCGGAGCTTAAGAAAAGTCCCTCAATATAGTTACGCCGGTAAAATTCCATTGTCAGTTCACAGACTTCGTCGGGGGTAAAAGAAGCCCGTTTCACGTCAGAGTTACAATTATTCTGACAGTAGGTGCAGTTGAAAATGCATTCATTGGTAAAAAGTATTTTGAGCAGAGAAATACAGCGTCCATCTGCAGAAAAAGTATGACAGATTCCGCATGCAAGGGAATTTCCCATACCGCTGCCATTGCCGCTGCGGTCTACTCCGCTTGAAGTGCAGGCTACATCGTACTTTGCAGCGTCGGTAAGTATGGCAAGTTTTTCCATAAGAGACATATTTTGCTGAATGTTCATGTTGATCTTCATCTCCATCCTTAAGGTCTTTGTCAAAAATATGATTGTAAGTTATGATCCGGTATTTGCATCAAATATTACGAAACATGTACTGCAAAACAAATGATGGTTTGTTGGGATATGAGTTCCCCGGCGAAGGGTGGTTCCGGGGGATTTCGATTGGCAAATTGCATCAAGCCGGGACTGTTTTGTTCCGTTGTCCGAAAATAAGGCAATCGATTTCACTCTGATTATTATCAGAGTGAAATTAGTCTGCCTGATTTAGTGTTTCTCGGAGTGACGTGTGCGTCTTAAACGCCCCGTCCGGGGGCATTAAGACTTGTGCTGCCGTCCGTGGCAGCACAACACTGTGTTACGAACAGGCAGACTAAGATTGCCTAATTTTCTCCCAAAGTCACAAAACGAATCCCGGCTTGATGCGATTTGCCAGCCGCAAGGTTGTGAACCACCCTTTGCCGGGGAACTCATTTTACAACCTTGGGGGTGCGTAAATTTTGGTAACATTCATTTCAAAAATGTCGCAAAATCTCGATGCAATCTGTTATACTTATGCTTTTAACCATACATACTTGGAATAGTAATCTGCATTATTAGTCTGTTAATTTATGAAATGATTAGTGTAATGCAACAGAGCAGATGAAAATTCAGACAAGTCATTAGGCTGAATATCAATGATACAGCACCTTAGGATTTTAAGCATATTTCCATTCGTGCGAATATCAAAAATCCGCACCTACGCCCCCGATTTTGAGATGAATCGCCCGCCCCAATGGTGTTCATAACCTGAAGTCTGGCATCTTGCGCAAGATGCCACTCACAAGCCTGCGATACACCATTTGGACGGGCGACTCATATCATCAACAAACAAGAACTAATGTTCGATAAAATTAATATAACATATGACAGATTTATTTGCAACAGAAAAATCGAAAATATGTTCGATAAAATATGCGAAAACAAAAGTGTAAGATTGAAAATTTACGAAAACATAACGAAACAGCATGCATTTTATTGAAAATACAGTCGAATATGGTAAAATTGAGTAAATGGGAGGAATTTTTACAGAGGGGGAATTTTGTATGAAATCAATAAAAACCAAGATCATTGTAACTGTAATACTTTGTTCGCTGGTATCAACTTTTATCTGTGGGGCGATCAGTATTGTTAATTCAGTCAGCACTTCTTATGAAGACTCACAGCGGGAGATGCAGCTTAAGTGTGTGAGCCAGAGCAGTGAACTTGATACCATGATGCAGAATGTTTCACAGTCAGTGGAGATGGTATACAGCATTGCAGTTGCCAAACTGGAACATGCAGCATCTTTCCGGACAAGCAAGGATTATGTGGATACTTATACAAAGCAGATGCTTCCTATCCTGATGCAGTCAGCACAGAACACAAAGGGAGCACTTACAGCGTATATCCGTTATAATCCTGAATTTACGGAACCAACAAGCGGGCTTTTCCTTACAAGGAACAACAGTGACAGTGAATTTGAGAGTGTGACGCCAACGGACTTTTCCATGTATGATCCGAGTGATGTGGAGCATGTCGGATGGTATTATATTCCGGTACAGAATGGAAAAGAAACCTGGATGGAACCATATCTGAATTCTAACATTGGAGTATATATGATCTCATACGTTATTCCGATCGAGGTAGACGGCGAGTCTATTGGTATCATTGGAATGGATATTGATTTCAGTGAATTTACAAATACGATTGATTCTTTAAGTATATTTGACAGTGGATATGGATTACTTGTCAATGAATCTGGTAAGGTCATGTATCACAAAGATCTTGAGATTGGAAGTAATCTTGCGGATGCAGACAGCGGACTGCAGTCAGTAGTGGATGCGCTTGGAAATGAGCAGACGGAGGAGACTGCCGTTTCCTATACTTATCAGGGAAAAGATAAGGTCATGTATTATAAGACATTGGAAAATGGCATGAAATTTGTCCTTACGGCACCAAAAACTGAACTGCAGGAAAAATCCAGACAGCTTGCAAAACAGATATTCGGAGGAGCTGCTTTTGCAATGATACTTACCATAATTATCGGTACAGTACTCGGATTTACAATCACAAAGCCGATCACCCAGATCGACGGTATCGTAAAACAGACGGCTGAATTTGAGTTTGCGAGCAATCCGGCAAACCAGCACCTTTATAAAAGAAAAGATGAAACCGGAAGAATGGCGATATCACTTCACAACATGCGCAAGAATCTGCGTCAAATGGTAGCAAATATCCGTCATGTATACACAGATCTGAAAAATACGACAGAACAGCTTTCTGATACAACGAAACGTGTGCGTGAGATGAGCAGCGTCAACACAGATACGACGCAGGAACTTGCAGCAGCAATGGAAGAGACAGCGGCGACGATGGAGACGGTCAACACCACGGTCAGTGACATCAAAGAGCGCGCAACGGATATTGAGCGGTATTCAAAGGAGGGACGGGAGTCTTCTGTTGAGGTAAAGGCACGTGCAGATCAGCTTAAGTTAAAGACACAGGCTGCAAGCGAAAAAACGGTTCAGATGTACGAAAATGTACAGCAGAAAACAGAAGCTGCCATGGAGCAGGCAAAAGCAGTAGAAAAGATCAACCAGTTTACACAGGCAATCCTTGAAATTTCAAGTCAGACGAATCTGCTGGCATTAAATGCCTCGATCGAGGCGGCAAGAGCCGGAGAGGCAGGAAAGGGATTCGCAGTTGTTGCAGGAGAGATCGGTAAACTGGCAACCCAGTCATCCACGACTGTCGGCAGTATTAATGAGATCATAGCTGAGGTCAATGAGGCTGTGGCGAATATGACAGGATGCTTAAAAGAGAGCACAGATTTCTTAGAGCAGACGGTGCTTAAAGATTATGAGGATTTTATGGGAGTTGCAGACCAGTATACAAAGGATGCGACGGTGTTCGATGATGACATGTCTGCCATCAGCGGACAGATCAATACACTGTTAAAATCTATTGTTGAAATCGCGGATGCCATGCAGGGTGTCAGCTCGACGGTTTCCGAGGCGGCTGACGGTGTGGCGGATATCGCACAGAAAACACTTGAGGTTTCCGGAATTGTGCAGGGAAATGAAAAGCTCGTGGATAATAACCGTGAGAATATTGTCCGTTTGAACAGCGTCATTGAAATGTTCCACGATGAAAAATAAATCTTTGCCTTATATATGATTTTTGTATATAATGAGAGACAGGGTGTCAGAGACGGACAGACCGTGATGGCATCCTGTTTGCATATTTATGACAATAGGTCTGCCCCTGGAATGCGCAGTCTATTGTATACAATATTTTATGCACAGAAATGGAGAATAGTGTGAAAAATAAGAATTTTCACACGCAGGAATGGAGAATAACATGGATAACGATATTTTTTCACAGTTCCCGGACAGGGAAACATTTGACAAATACTGGAATGAGAATTATGTTCCTGTTACATACGAGGATGTGGCAGTGGTATTTCGCGATTTTGTAAAATCTGCAGAGGGACATATTTATCTTTCTGATTATGAGGAGAAAGGCTGTATTTCCAAGGAAGATTTCAAGGATAATCTTTCTCAGGAGGCGCAGTTTGCTTTTCAGGATGGACTGACGGAAGTATTTTATGATAAAAATCCGGAGCTTTATGAAACGGCATTTGCACTTTTTGAGGAGGCACAGATGACCGGTCAGGGAGATGCAAGTGTGGCACAGACTTTTCATGAGACATTTAACGGGTTGTATACAGAGTTTTTAGATACGCTGTTTGAGGAAATGTTAAGTAACCGGAAAGATTGAAAGGAGTTTTATGGCTACATTAGGGATTCCGCAGAATACGATTGCGGTCTTACAGAAATATCATTTTAATTTTCAGAAGAAATTCGGACAGAATTTTCTGATCGATCCGCATGTGTTAGAGAAGATCGTTGAAGCAGCAGGAGTGACAAAAGAAGATTTTGTCCTTGAGATCGGTCCGGGTATCGGTACGATGACGCAGTATCTGTGTGAAAATGCCAGGGAAGTGGTTGCGGTAGAAATCGATACCAATCTGATCCCGATCTTAGAGGATACACTGAGTGCTTATGATAATGTGACGGTGATCAATCAGGATATTTTAAAACTGGATATCGCAAAACTTGCGATGGAAAGAAATGATGGAAAACCGATCAAGGTTGTGGCAAATCTTCCATATTATATTACAACGCCGATCATCATGGGACTTTTTGAGAGCCATGTGCCGATCGACAGTATTACGGTTATGGTGCAGAAAGAAGTTGCAGACCGTATGCAGGTAGGACCGGGAACAAAAGATTACGGTGCATTGTCTTTGGCTGTGCAGTTTTATGCAAAACCGGAGATTGTTGCGAATGTTCCTCCAAACTGTTTTATGCCAAGACCAAATGTCGGCAGTGCGGTGATCCGTCTGACCAGACACGAAGAAGTACCGGTGCAGGTGGATGATGAAAAACTGATGTTTAGCATTATCCGCGCATCTTTCAATCAGAGAAGAAAAACACTTGCGAATGGATTGTCAAATGCGCCTCAGGTACATCTTTCCAAGGAAGAGATACAGCAGTGCATCGCAGAGCTTGGTGAACCGCTTACGATCCGGGGGGAGGCACTTACATTAGAGCAGTTTGCTACACTTTCCAATATCATTGGAAGCAGACAGAAAAAATAAAATAGCATCAAAAAGGAGAAGATTATGGACGAAAATCAGAACATGAACAATGGACAGCAGACTTATGGGAACCAGCAGTATAACAATGGACAGCAGACCTATGGGAACCAGCAGTATAACAATGGACAGCAGACCTATGGGGACCAGCAGTATAACAATGGACAGCAGATGTATGGAAATCCGCAGTACAACCAGAATACCTGGGCACCGCAGGAACAGCATGGACCGGTTTCAGATATTTTCTGTTATCTGTTACTGATCATAATGCCATTGCGGGAGATCATCAGCATGGTTTCTGCCTCATCCATATTTCAGTCGATGACATATGAAAGCATTATGGATGGCAGCTATATGAATGTGATGTACAGTGGAAATTATGTTATATTTTCCCTGCTCAGTTATGCATTGCTTGCAGCATTTATTATTTTTGTGGTAATCGATATTGTAAAGATCAATAAGCAGAATTACAAAATACTTGGACTGATCTTGTTTGCAATCTTTTTAAAACCGGGATATTATGTGTGGCGTGCACATCTTCTGAAACGAAAAATGGCGTTTCCGATCGTGTACACAGTACTGTATTCTTTACTCATCATAGCTGAGATCGGATTTTCCATGATGCAGGCATTTGGTCTTGTAATGAATATGATGTAAAAAATCTGAATGAGAAGTCTCTCTGTTTCATATATTAAATGGACAGGGAGATTTTTTTATGGGAAGACGAAGAAAAAAACGTACAAATTCCTGGTTTACAGGAATCTGTCTGATACTGTTATTGCCGGTTTTTATCACGACACTGATGCAGAGAATGCGGTTGGAAAATCTTATATATGGAAAAGATGGAGTGCAGGAAGTCTTTACTACAGCCGATAGTGAAAAAAATATGGAGGGAGAAATCCGGCAGCATCTGGAAAACAGGAAGAGTCTATTAGCGGAACAGACAGAGACGACAGACGATGGCAGGAAAGAAGAGGATGACGCAGTTGAGATAAAGATTTTACAGATTGTGGCACAGGAAATTGGTGTCGATAAGCCGCCGGAAACAATAAAGGCACAGTGTGTGATCGCCAGAACGAATCTGTATGATGCAATGCAGGCAGGTACAAAGGAGCCGGAGAAAATGACACCGGAGCGCCAGCAGGAATTATGGGGAGAAAATTATGATAAAAATTATCAAAAACTAAAATCCTGCGTGGAGGCAACGGCGGGGGAGGTGCTTTTATATGATGGAACTTACATATATGCAGCGTATCACGCAATTAGCAGCGGACGGACACGCAACATGTCAGAACTATATGAAGATGCAGACATGCCATATCTGGTTATGTCAGAATGTCATGCAGATACCACTGCGGAAGGTTATCTTTCTGTGTTTTATTATGAAAAAGAGGAGTTTCTGGAGAAATGCCGGGCAGCGTATCCTGATGCAGAACTGACAGAACCGGGACAGATTGAGATCAAAAGCCGTGATGCAGCAGAATATGTGACAAAAATCAATGTTGCCGGAGAGACATATGATGGAGAACAGTTCCGTCATGCTTTAGAGCTTCCATCGGCGTGTTTTTCAATCACAGAAATGGATGGTCATGTACGTATCGTGGCAAAGGGAATGGGGCACGGATTTGGCTTAAGTCAGAATACAGCAGAAGAACTCGCAAAAGAAGGGTATGCTTACCGGGAGATACTTGAATATTTTTATAAAGGAGCCGTGATCGGGCAGGCTGGGGATTTATAGACAGGAAATAAAAAACAATCGTATAAACCATCCGGAATGTGGAAACACTATGGTTAAAAATAAATAATGGATGGTGAGAAATAATGAAAAAGAAAGGTTTTTTTGGGTACAGACAATATGTAATTGCAGGATTGCTGATCGCTTTAGCAGCGGTTGGAACGACCGCCCTATACAGCAGCAGACAGGAAGAAAAACGGGAGCAGATGGAAGAAGAACTTGCGAGAGAAATGCAGAAGCAGTCAGATGACATTGCAGCGCAGGAAGATTCGGAGCAGTCTGCAGAAGCATCCGCTCTGGTTCCACCCAGACAGTCTTATGATGAGATGGAGAATGAATTAGACGACCCTGCAGTGACAGCAGAAATCGCAGAGGAAGATGATACAGCAGAAACAGAAGAGTCAGAAGAGACGGAGCAGCAGACCGTTCAGACCGCAAATACGGCACAGTCACTTCATTTTTCCGAGGAACTGCTCTGGCCGATGGAAGGTAATGTCGTCATTAATTACAGTATGGATTCCACAGTTTATTTTCCGACACTGGATCAGTATAAGTATAATCCGGCAGTGATCATCGCAGGAGAAGTCAACGGTAAAGTCTATGCCGTTGCAAAAGGGCAGATCAAGAGTATTAAAAATGATGAGGTAACAGGCTGTACGGTTACAGTTGATCTGGGTGATGGTTATGAGGCAGTTTACGGTCAGTTAAAAGAACTGAATTTTGCAGAGGGAGATTATGTGGAGGCTGGACATGTATTAGGTTATATCGGTGAGCCGACAAAATACTTTACCGTAGAGGGAAGCAATCTGTATTTTGAGCTTGATAAAGATGGAATACCGGTTGATCCGATCGCATATTTCGAATAAAAGAATCAAATAAAACAAAAAGCATTCTTCCTTGAATAAGACACAGTTCTATTTTATAATAAAAGATAGTATTCTTTTTATAGGAGAAAATCTTAGAAAAAATGCCTGGTGTGGAAGGAGAGGAGGCAGTGCACATGGAATATGACGGATATGATGAAGTTGTCCGTGCATGGATACAGGGAGTGTACGACAGCCGGGGAAACGATGCGAAACGGACATTGAAGTTTTGTTATGATATCGAACAGTATGCATTGAAAAAAAACGATGCAAAATTGCTTGGATTTGCATACTACTACAGTGCAGAGACCTATTATCTGTTAAATGAAAGTGAAAAGTTCTTTTTCTGCATTACCAAAGGCGTATCTTATCTGAATGAATCCAATCAGTGGAAGCTAGTGGCGCGTGCATATAATCTGATGGCAATTACAGCGATCAATCGGGGAAATGAGCCAATTGCGCTTGATTATTATCTGACCGGATTAAATTTCTGCACAAAATATCAGTTAAAAGAAGAGGAAACCATGATAGATATTAATCTTGGAAATTTATATCTATCATGTGGACAATATTTAGAAGCACAGAGATATTTTGAACATTGCGGACAGCATGTAAAAAAATATGTGAATGATGACAGAAACAATCGTCTGATCACCTGTGTTTATATTGGCATGGGAACAGGTTTTTTGTTCCGTGACATGCCGGATCGGGCAGCACATTATGTGGAGCTTATTTCTGACGAGTGCGCAGGTCGGATTGATGGCATAGAACTCCTTAGTTTTCGCTGTTTTAAGGCACGTGTATGTCATGCGACTGGAAAGGCAGAGGCACGTGATGAATGTATCCGGTTAATCTGTGAGGAGATCAATACAGATATTCCGATCATGGATATTTTCGGAGATCTTTATGAAATCAGCCAGCTGCTGCTTGATATAGGAAATGATGATGCTTTTTTGCGGGTTATGGGAATCTTAGAGCCATTGACGTGGCAGTCAAAGATTGTTAATCTGCAGAGACAGATCATTTCCTTAAAGATCAAGTTTTACCGTATGCATAAAAATAATGATGCATATTTAGAGGCAGCAGGGCAGTATTATGAGTTGTCTGAGGTCATGGAAAAAGAAAAGCAGGCGATGATCGCAAATATGCTTGATGTCCGTGAATCTTTAGAGCGTGCAAATAAAAAAAGACGCGAGATCGAAGAAGCAAATATCAGACTTCAGGAAAAATCAGAAACGGATGCACTGACACGTTTAGCAAACAGATTCCGTCTGAATGATTATTTAGACAACGCATTTGAACGGGCACAGTCGGATCAGACAGCACTTGCGATGGAGATTTTGGATATTGATTATTTTAAGCAGTATAATGATAATTACGGACATCAGGCAGGGGATGAGTGCATTAAGCGGATTGCCGGACAGCTTGAGATGATGCAGAATGACAGGATTTTCTGTGCAAGGTATGGTGGGGATGAGTTTATTATCCTTTACCAGAACATGACAGAAGAAGAAGTCAGACATGCGGCAGAAGGGTTGAGACAGAGGATTATGGATCTTGCGATCCGGCATGCATATTCGCAGGCAATGTCTATTGTGACGATCTCCCAGGGAATCTGTTATGATATTCCGAAAGATGATACAAAAAGCTGGGACTTTTTACATGCGGCGGATGCAATGCTTTATCATGTTAAGAAAAAATCCAGAAATGATCTTGCAATGGGACATTTAGCGGATGCAAGCGATAAATAAAACAGGAAACATTTCTGAAAATGCGGCATAGAATATAACAGATACAAACAAAAATCCGCAATCGAGTTTTTCACACGGAAAACCGGAAGTAAAAATTGATGCAGTAGAATGGATAAGATACAGGATTGTCGATTGCTTTTAAATAGGAAGTAATACCCGGACCAGAGGCCTTGTGACAGATTCTGCCAGATGTCGTGGTTTGGGGTACATAATTCCCGAAAATCCGCGGTTGAAATGAACGTTGAACCGGGGAATTTCTTGACAAAAGTACGGGCACCGTGTTATCATTCAGACTGTTGCGCTTATGGGGGCTGTTGATCAGCCCCTTGTTTTACGCGCGCCTATGGCGCACGTTTCTATAGAAAGGAAATATATGGAAACAGTTAGATTCGACCAGTTAGATTTATATCCGCAGGTATTGCGTGCAATAGCAGAAATGGGATTTGAAGAGGCAACACCGATACAGAGTCAGGCAATTCCAGTTGTGATGTCCGGTGTAGACGTCATTGGACAGGCACAGACAGGAACAGGAAAGACAGCATCATTTGGAATCCCGGTACTGCATAAAGTAGATCCGAATAATAAAAAAACACAGGTTATCATCTTATCACCTACAAGAGAACTTGCAATTCAGGTGGCAGATGAGATCCGTAAACTTGCAAAATATATGCATGGAGTGAAAATCCTTCCGGTATACGGCGGACAGGAGATCAGCCGTCAGATCAAAGCGTTGAAGGGTGGAGCACAGATTATTATCGGTACACCGGGACGTGTCATGGATCATCTGCGAAGAAAAACGATCCGCTGTGAGGCAGTGAATACGATCGTACTTGACGAAGCGGATGAAATGTTAAACATGGGATTCCGTGAGGACCTTGAAACAATTTTGGAGTATATTCCGGAAGAAGGCAGACAGACAGTATTATTTTCTGCTACCATGCCAAAGCCAATCTTGGATATTACCAAAAAATATCAGCATGACGCGGTGACGATCAAAGTAGTAAAAAAAGAGCTGACCGTTCCAAATATCGAGCAGTATTATTATGACGTAAAGAGAAAAGACAAGATCGAAGTTTTAACCAGACTCCTTGATTATTATAATCCGAAACTTTCCCTTGTGTTTTGTAATACAAAACGTATGGTGGATGAACTTACCGAGGAATTGCAGGGACGCGGATATTTTGCTGAGGGACTGCACGGAGATATGAAGCAGACACAGCGAGATCGTGTAATGCGCGGTTTCCGTACCGGAAAGACAGAAATACTGATCGCTACTGATGTTGCAGCGAGAGGCATCGATGTAGATGATGTGGAAGCGGTATTTAATTATGATATTCCGCAGGATGATGAATATTATGTACACCGTATCGGAAGAACAGGACGTGCCGGAAGAACAGGACGTGCATTTACTTTCGTCAAAGGAAAAGAAGTATACAAATTAAAAGATATCATGCGTTACTGCAAGACCAAGATCGTTGCAATGCCGATCCCGTCCACGGATGATGTGGCACAGATCAAGGCTGAGAAGGTCATGGAAGAAATCGGAAGAATTATCGACGAGGAAAATTTGAAAGATACGATCGATATCATCGAAAAGCAGATCAATGAATCCGATTATACCGCAATGGATATTGCAGCGGCATTTTTAAAACAGGCACTTGGTCAGATCAATCTTGATAATGACAGAGATGATTCTTTTGAATTTGATAATACCGGAGCGGAAGAGGGCATGGTGCGTCTGTTTATCAATATTGGTAAAAAAGACCGCGTAAAACCAGGCGATATCTTAGGTGCTGTTGCAGGTGAGTCCGGCATGCCGGGTAAACTTGTCGGAGCGATCGATATGTATGATAAATATACATTCGTGGAAGTGCCGAGAGAATATGGCAAAGAAGTTTTAGAAGCTATGAAAAATGCAAAGATCAAGGGTCGTTCCGTTAATATGGAGCCGGCAAACCAGAAATAAAAAGTTTAAGTCCATGAGTGAAAATATTTCCGGTCAAAAAAATCCCGTGGGAAATGATTTTATAAATCAGTTTCTCACGGGATTTTTTTGTTATAGGGTTGTGAACCACTTTTTTACACCCGAAACTTCGTAGAAGATTACTGCCCAATTTTACTTACGATCGTGCGGTTGATCTTTACTAAGAAGAAGGCAGTTGCACACACAGATACCAGCTCGGCGATCGGAAATGCCCACCATACCAGATTGACATTGCCGGACTGTGCTAACAGGTATGCTGCCGGGAGCAGGATCACTAACTGTCTTGCAATGGATATGCACATACTGTAGACTGCTTTTCCAAGTGCCTGAAAAATACTGCTGCAGGAGATTCCAAAGCCGGCAAGCAGGAAACTTAAACTGATGATACGCAGCGCAGGGACACCGATGGAAAGCATTGTGTCGGAAGCCTGAAACATGGAGAGAAGCTGCTTTGGAAAGAGCTGGAATAAAAGCAGGCCGACTGCCATGATGCTGACTGCGTAGGCAACGCAGTGTTTTAAAGTTTTTGTGACACGCTCTTTGTTTCCGGCACCGTAGTTGTATGCCATAACCGGGATGACACCGTTGTTTAAACCAAAAGCCGGCATAAATACGAAGCTCTGCAGTTTAAAGTAAACGCCGAACACCGCGGTTGCAGTGGAGGAAAACGCGATCAGGATACGGTTCATACCGTAGTTCATCACGGAACCGATCGCCTGCATTACAATAGAAGGAACACCGATCACATAAATCTGTCCGATAATATTTTTGTCCGGGCGGAAATGGTGCAGGTCAATCTGTACTTCCTTATTTTTTGTGTGGTTTAAAACAACTGCCAAAATACCGGCAATCATCTGTCCGATGACGGTTGCAGCAGCAGCACCGGAAATGCCCATTTTCGGGAGACCAAACAGACCAAAGATGAGAACCGGATCGAGAGCGATATTGATGATCGCACCGACACCCTGTGTATACATGGTATAAATGGTTTTTCCGGTTGCCTGCAGCATACGCTCAAACATAAGCTGCGTAAAAATACCGAAAGAAAGACAGCAGCAGATCGTCAGATACTGTTTTCCGTAAACAATGATTTCTTCAATATCTGTCTGGCTGCGGAAAAACGGCTCTGCGAAAAACAGACCGATGATCAAAAAGAGCAGATAGCTGACAACAATTAAAAATACAGCGTTTTCTGCGATCTTATTCACTTTTTCTGTATCCTTTTCTCCTAAGGAGCGGGCTAAAAGTGCATTGACACCGACGGCGGTTCCGACACCGACAGCGATCATAAGGTTCTGGATCGGGAAAGCCATAGATACGGCAGTCAGTGCATTTTCACTGATCATGGCAACAAAAATACTGTCAACAATATTGTAGAGTGCCTGCACAAGCATGGAGATCATGATCGGCAGGGACATTGAGATAATAAGTTTGTCAATCGGCATGACGCCCATTTTATTTTCTTCCATATAAAAAGCTCCTTTGTAAAAATTTCCATAATTTACTCCCGGAAAATAAAAAACTTCCGGGAGTGCTACTTTCCTATATTATCATTCCTTTTACGGGAACACAAGCGGTAACTTCATCAAATCTTAATGTTTTGACTGATTGGAAATTCATAATTATTCCGTTACAATAAGAGCATGATCATAAAGAGACAGGTTTATGTAAAAATCTATCAGAAACCTGCGGAAAAGGGGACAACATGTACAGTATACTGGTGTGCGATGATGAAAAAGATATTGTTTCGGCATTAAAAATCTATCTGATGGCAGATGGCTATCAGGTATTTGAGGCATATAACGGAAAAGAAGTGCTTGAGGTGTTAAAGTCGCATGACATCCATCTGGTACTGATGGATATCATGATGCCTGAGATGGATGGAATCTCTGCCATGGTAAAAATCCGGGAAACAAGCAATGTTCCGGTGATCTTACTGACGGCAAAAAGTGAAGATACAGACAAAGTTTTAGGACTCACGGTCGGAGCGGATGATTATATCACAAAACCATTTAATCCGGTGGAAGTTCAGGCACGTGTGAAATCACAGCTCAGACGCTATATGCAGCTCGGAGGCGGAGCCATCAGAAAAGATGTTCTCTCGATCGGCGGGATCGAACTTGACGACCGCAGCAAAGAGGTGTCGCTTGATGGCGAAAAAATCTCGCTGACGCGCACGGAATACGATATTTTAAAACTTCTGATGGAGCATCCCGGAGAGGTGTTTTCCCCGAATCAGATTTACGAGCAGGTATGGCAGGACAATCCATACGGAACAGAGAATACCGTAGCAGTACATATCAGACATCTGCGGGAAAAAGTAGAATATAATCCGGCAGAGCCGCGGTATCTGAAAGTTGTGTGGGGACGTGGTTATAAAATGGAAGGACAGGTGTAAAAAGTGGAAAAGTGGAAAGGTTCGATCATGGCAAAGATCATTGCCTGGATCGTGCTGAGTGCAAGTGCACTTTGTTTTATATTTGGTGCGGCAGGCTCAGTTTTTATGATAGAGGAAGGTGTTTATAACAATTCAAAAGATGATATAAGAAAGCAGTGGTTTGAACAGGTATCCTTTCAATATGGGTTGTCTGCAATCGATGATCTAAGGAGAGAGCGGACAGAAGGTATGGATACAAGTCCGTATTTTAAATATGGAATTATCAAGGCAGAGAGCTTGGACGGAATCGACTTAAACGATGAGAAATCGTATGCAGTCCGCAATTTTTCCGATAAGATAAGCATAGATGATGTATATACGAACAGTGTGGAGCTGTCGGATGAGGATCAGATCGTTTATACAAATGGAAATTTCCTGACCGGCGGCGGTGTGGAACTCATGTATTCCGGGGATAATTCATATGTCAGCATTTATGCGGACCGGATCTGTTATGATGAAGCGAAAGGCATTTTTGTATATCTGGCAGGAAATGAGTATTACCCGGTGCAGCAGATCGAGGTGGAATCAGAAAAATCCGGCAATCTGATTTTTACTTATGATGCAGAGAAAAAAATGTACCGGAATGAGCAGACACAGACAACAGACAGCGGGTTTATGACAGATGGGACAGGAGAGTATGATATAGCAGAATCTACAGAATCCTCCATCACGGATGTGGCAGGTGAGTATGTTTCTGCAGAGTCAACGGAAGAAACAATTACGGATGTAAAGGAAAACGAAAAAGTTGCAGCAGAATCCACAGAAGAACCGATTAAAATGGATGTGCTGGATCAGGAATATATCACATTTGATATGCTTGATGGCACACAGTGGGATGTGAAAAACTGGGATTATCTGCTGTTAGACGGTGTTCGTGGGATATCCATGGATGAGATTGACCGGGTAGATTCCTCTGAAAAAAACGCGGAAAATGCAGATATTTCTTATACAACATATGGTGATTATTATCTGGATGGTAATTATACACTCTGGGTAAATATGGGGCAGAAGACACCGAAAATCACTTATCAGTTGATCGTACTTCTTCCGCAAAATGTGGGAACAGACAAGAACAGCACAGACTGGTATGTACAGGCAAATACCCTGCTGGATTTTGTATACAGCATGCGCTATACAGCGCTGGTTGTGATGTTTTTCAGTTTTATCATCGGAGTTGCAGCGTTTGTATTTCTGATGTGCGCAGCGGGACACCGTAAGGGGACAGACAAGATTGTTACGACCGTCTGGGATCACATGTGGTTTGATGTTTTTGCAGTACTTATTGTGCTGGCAGAGGTATTTATATTTTACGTGGCATTTATGTTTCTGGCAAATATAGATATTATGTATCTGCCATTTATCCTGTTTGTGACTGCGATTGCAAGTCTTTGTATGGGATGGCTGCTGTTACTGTTTTTATTGAGTTTTGCAGTGCGGGTAAAACTTGGAAAATGGTGGAGACATACTCTGTGTTACCAGATCTGCAGCAAAATCAGAAAATTTTTTCATATGATATGGGAAAATATTGGATTTTTATGGAAAGTGATTTTAGTCATGCTGGTGCTTGCGTTTCTTGAAGGAATTGCAGTGCTCATGTTTTTGAATACAGGCATTGCTTTCTTTCTCTGGCTGGTGGAAAAACTGATTTTATATCCACTCATTCTGTGGTACTGCGTACAGTTAAATCAGTTAAAAACCGGAACGGAAAAAATTGCAGGCGGCGAGCCGGGCTATCAGATCGGTACAAAGCATATGACCGGTATATTTAAGGAACAGGGAGAGCAGATCAATCACATCAGTGATGGCATGACGCATGCGATCGAGGAGAGGATGAAGAGTGAACGGTTTAAGACAGAACTGATCACAAATGTTTCCCACGATATCAAGACACCGCTGACATCTATCATCAATTACGTTGATCTGTTGGAAAAAGAAGATCTGCACAACGAGACAGCGCAGGAATATTTAGAGGTATTAGATCGTCAGTCGGGACGTTTAAAGAAATTGATCGAGGATCTGATCGAGGCATCAAAGGCATCTACCGGAAACCTTCCGGTACATTTGGAAAAGTTGGAAGCCGGAATATTTATGACGCAGACCGTCGGGGAATTTGAGGAAAAGACAAAAGCTGCAGGACTTGATCTTGTGATCGAAAAGCCGGATACACCAGTCTATATTATGGCAGACAGCAGACATTTCTGGCGTGTTATCGATAATCTGATGAATAATATCTGCAAATATGCCCAGAACGGAACGCGTGTCTACATCAACCTTGAGGTAAAAGAGGCACAGGTGTCCATCACCTTCCGCAATACTTCAAAATACCCGCTCAATATCAGCAGCGAAGAACTGATGGAGCGTTTTGTGAGAGGCGATGAATCCAGAAATACGGAAGGAAGCGGACTTGGACTTTCCATTGCAAACAGTCTGATGGATCTTATGGGTGGCACATTCCGTCTGTATGTGGATGGAGATCTGTTTAAGGTTGTGCTCGGATTTGCCGAGGCAAAAGAGAAAAAAGATGAAATCTAATTACCAGAAAGCATGGATGTCCGGAGGGCACCATGCTTTTTGTCTTGAACTTTGTTATTTGACGTTAGCATTTGTAGATTTTGCTGTTAAAATCAGATTGTGAAAAGGAATACCGGAGGGTATAAAGCTGACGTTAGATAACGATACTTTTGAAAACACTGGAAAATCAAGGTTTTTCGAGCGACGGACAAGCCGGGTATTGTACTAAAAACTGAATACGACGCAAAAGCGGCGTTTCCCACTCTCTACACAGGGAGAACAGGAACGCCGCTTTTTTCATGCCCTTTGTTACGCAGTAGGGGCAGAAAAAGCCTTGCTACAAGCGGCTTTCCGGGCGCGTATCTGGCGCGGCAAGGGATTTATACCTTATCCCCCGAAACCGCGCTTCTACTGCGTAACAAATCCACAGCAAAAGGAGTGATTTACTATGGCAGTTTTCAGAGTGGAACGGAACAAGGGCTACACCGTAATGAGCAACCACCACCTACGCAACAAGGAGCTTTCCTTAAAGGCAAAAGGGCTGTTGTCGCAAATGCTGTCACTCCCCGAAGATTGGGACTACACCTTGAAAGGCTTATCCCTTATCAACCGGGAGAAGATAGACGCTATCCGCGAAGCCATTAAGGAGCTTGAACGCGCCGGGTATATCGTTCGGTCAAGGGAGCGCGACGAGAAAGGACGCTTGCGGGGCGCGGACTATGTGATATTCGAGCAGCCGCAGCCGCCTACGCCGGATTTACCTACATTGGAAAATCCAACATTGGATAATCCAACGCAGGAAAAACCAACATTGGAAAAACCTACGTTGGAAAATCCAACGCAATTAAATAAAGATATACAAAGAACTGACTTACCAAAAAAAGAAAAATCAAATACAGATTTATCAAGTACCCATTCCATTCCTATCCTTTCCCCTAACCCCTCTCCTTGCAGAGAAGCGGCTACGCCGCCGGAACGGAAAGGAACGGAAGCGGCAGCACAGAGCGCAGTTGATATATACCGGGAAATCATCAAGGACAATATCGACTACCACATTCTCAAACAGGACATGAAGTTTGACGGGGACAGGCTGGACGAGATTGTAGACCTCATGCTTGAAACCGTATGCACCGCCAGAAAGCGGGTACGGATTGCGGGGGACGACTACCCGGCAGAGCTTGTGAAATCTAAGTTTATGAAACTGGACGGCGAGCATATCCGCTTTGTGCTTGACTGTATGCGGGAGAACACAACGAAAATCCGCAACATCAAGCAATATCTGAAAGCAGCCCTTTTCAACGCCCCGTCCACTATCGGCAATTATTACACTTCCCTTGTCGCCCATGACATGGCAAGCGGCGCACTGTCACCGAAGAAGCCGCAGTACGGCGACCCGGACTATTATTCATTCAAACCGGGCGAAAGCCTGTAAAACAACAAAAGGAGGATTTTATTATGGCACAGAAAATGACAGGAGCATTGGTATTTGACGAGCGCACCGACCGTTACGACATTCGCTTTGACTTAAACAGCTACTACGGGGGCTTGCATTGCGGTGAGTGCTTTGACGTATTCGTGCGGGGCAAGT
Organism: Roseburia sp. AM23-20; assembly: GCF_003470905.1. Lineage (NCBI taxonomy): Bacteria > Bacillati > Bacillota > Clostridia > Lachnospirales > Lachnospiraceae > Roseburia > Roseburia sp. AM23-20. The sequence goes on along the minus strand of NZ_QRHS01000004.1, from coordinate 74,706 downwards.
GGAAGCCGACCCGGATTGAGTACGGCGACAACTGGTATCTTGTGGGTATCAGAGCCGAGGACTTGAACGGGCTGCGGGTGCGTATCTGACCGCCGCCCCATAAAGAAACGCGAAAGGAGGACGCGAGGAATTGCAGGACGAAGTAAACGAAAAGACCATAGCCCTTTACATCAAGACCGGGAAGCTGACCGCCCAGACGCTCCAAAAGGCAATGAAAGCCATACTGTCAAAGGGCAAAAAGCAGCTTGCAAAACCGCCACAGGGAAAGCAGAGCTTAAAGCAGCTTATGAAGCAGAACGCGGGCGTTTCCAACATTGAGATTACCGAGGGCAATATCAAAGCCTTTGAGAGTACGGCGAAAAAGTACGGTATCGACTTTGCGCTGAAAAAGGACGCAACGGAAAGCCCGCCCCGCTATCTGGTTTTTTTCAAGGGGCGGGACGCGGACGTGCTGACCGCAGCCTTTAAGGAGTTTTCCGCAAAGAAGCTGACACAGGAGAAAAAGCCCTCTATCCGAAAGCTGCTCTCTACGCTCAAAGAAGCCGCACAGGGCAAGAACGCGGAACGGGCAAAGGTCAAGAACAAGGACAGGGAGGTATCGCTATGAAGCCGGAAATCAAGAAGCTGCTTATCCTAAATCTCCCGTATCTGCTCTTTGTCTGGCTCTTTGATAAAGTGGGCGCGGCTGTCCGTCTATCCCCCGGCGCGGACGCAAGCGCAAAGCTGCTACATCTTGGGGACGGTTTTACCACCGCCTTTTCCAGTATCGCGCCGAGCTTCCACCCGGCAGACTTACTTATCGGCATTGCGGGGGCGGTCATTGTCCGGCTGATTATCTACACCAAAGGCAAGAACGCGAAGAAATACCGCCGCGGGACAGAATACGGTTCGGCGCGTTGGGGCGGGGCTGACGACATAAAGCCGTACACAGACCCGGTATTTGAGAACAATATCCCCTTAACGCAGACGGAACGGCTCACCATGAACAGCCGCCCGAAGCAGCCGAAATACGCAAGAAACAAAAATATTCTTGTAATCGGCGGTTCCGGCAGCGGCAAGACCCGGTTCTTTGTGAAACCGTCGCTCATGCAATGTACGTCAAAGGATTTTCCAACGTCGTATATCGTCACTGACCCGAAAGGAACACTGATTTTGGAAACCGGGAAAATGTTGCAGCGGTACAAATACCGTATCAAAGTGCTAAATACGATTAACTTCAAAAAATCCATGAAATACAATCCCTTTGCCTATCTGCGGAGCGAAAAGGACATTTTGAAATTAGTCAATACCATTATCGCCAACACCAAAGGCGACGGGGAAAAATCCGGCGAGGATTTCTGGGTGAAAGCGGAAAAGCTCTACTACACCGCACTAATCGGCTATATCTGGTATGAAGCCCCAGAGGACGAGAAGAACTTCACGACGCTGCTTGAAATGATAAATGCGTCGGAAGCCCGCGAGGACGACGAGGATTTCCAGAACCCGGTTGACCTCATGTTTGAACGTCTGGAAGAAAAAGACCCGGAACATTTTGCAGTCAAGCAGTACAAAAAATACAAACTGGCGGCGGGTGATATATGCTCTAAGTGACTTCTTAATCATGATTTTGTCATGGTTAGTGAAGCAATCACTTAGAGCATTTTTGTTTCAGGAGGTACAGCCATGAGAAATGAAAAAATTACCCCACTGTACGAGCGCCTGAGCCGGGACGATGAGTTACAGGGCGAGAGCAATTCCATATCCAACCAAAAGCAGATGTTAGAGGATTTTGCCCGCCGGAACGGGCTGCCCAACCCTACGCACTTTACCGATGATGGTATCTCCGGCACCCGTTTTGACCGCCCCGGATTTCTGGCGATGATGGAGGAAGTCGAGGCCGGACGGGTGGAGGCCATTGTTATCAAAGACATGAGCCGCCTGGGGCGCGATTATCTGAAAGTCGGCCAGGTCATGGAGATTTTGCGGCAGCGCGGCGTCCGGCTGATCGCCATCAACGACGGTGTGGACAGTCTGAAAGGCGATGACGATTTTACGCCCTTCCGTAACATTATGAATGAATTTTACGCCCGTGATACCAGCCGGAAAATCCGCTCTGTGTTTAAGTCAAAAGGCATGAGTGGCAAGCACCTGACCGGCACTGTGATTTACGGCTACTTATGGGACGAAAAACGGGAGCATTGGCTGGTAGATGAGGAAGCTGCCGAAGTGGTACGCCGTATATTCTCCCTCACGCTGGAGGGATATGGGCCTTACCAGATCGCCTGCAAATTATCCACAGACCGGATTGAAATTCCTGTCGTACACCTTGCCCGCTTCAACGAGGGTGTGAACCGTTCAAAGCCGATCAAAGACCCATATGGATGGGGATCATCTACCATCGTGAACATTTTGAAAAAACGAGAGTATTTAGGGCATACCATCAATTTCAAGACCCGCAAGCACTTTAAGGACAAGAAAAGCCACTATGTTTCTGAGGACGAATGGACGATCTTTGAGAATACCCATGAAGCCATTATCGACCAGCAGACCTTTGATTTGGCGCAGAAAATCCGCAGCAATGTACGGCGTTATCCAAACGGCTGGGGCGAAGCGGCTCCCCTCACAGGCTTGCTCTATTGTGCCGATTGCGGCGGCAAGATGTATGTCCACCGCACCAACAATGGCAAGCGGGTTTCTCAATATACCTGTTCCAATTATACCAAAGTTCCGTGTGGGACACTATGCCCTACACAACACCGTATCAATGAGAGTGCTGTCCTGACATTGGTTTCCGACACGCTCCGGGCTATCGCTGAATATTCGAGAAATGACCGGACGGAATTTATTCACACTGTTCAGGAGACGCAGGTTGCTCAACAGAGTGCCGATATATCGAAAAAGCGCAGGCGTCTGGCTGCTGCCCAAAAGAGAGCCGGAGAACTGGAAAAACTGATTTGCAAAATCTATGAGGACAACGCCCTCGGCAAGCTGCCGGATGCACGATATAAGGCGCTTGATGCACAGTATGCCAAAGAGCAGGATGCACTTGAGATTGAAATTGCGGAGTTGGAAAAGGCTGTTACCGGCTATGAGCAGAGCCAGAAATCAGCGGAGAAATTTATAGCCCTGATTGATAAGTACGAGAATTTTGACACGCTGACAAACACCATGCTCAACGAGTTTGTAGAGAAAATCCTTGTCCACGAACGCGCCCGAAAAGGCAGCCAGGACACTACGCAGGAGGTTGAAATCTACTTCAATTTTGTGGGCCGGTATATCCCGCCCGCCTTGCAGCCGGTTCCACTGACCCCGGAAGAACAAGAAGAACTGCGGAAGAAGGAGGAACGCAAGGACAGGCTTCACCAGAACTACTTACGCCGCAAGGCCAACGGCAAGCAGAAGGAATGGGAAAAACGCTACAACGCCAAACGCAAGGCCCAGGTGGAGGCAGCAAAGGCCACAATCCGGGCCGAGGACATGGAGAAGGGCATTTTTACCACCGTCAGCCAGTTACCCAGGCAGGAGCCGCGCAAGGCCACCGTATCGGCCAGTGCCACAGTTTAACCATTACAGTGCAAAGGAGAATGAACATGAGCGAATTGACTTACACCCGCTGCGGAGATTACTACATCCCTGATCTGAAACTTTCCGAGCAGCCGGAGGCCCCCATCGGCAAGTATGGCCGTATGCGGCAACGCTACCTGAAGGAACACCGGCCCGGCCTTTATAGCAGCTTGATTTTGAGCGAAAAGCTGTACCCGCACCTGTTGGAGATTGATCGGGCGGCGCGGGAGCGGATGGACGCCATGCTGCCCCGCATGATGGAGGCGGCGGGCGTCACCGAGGAACTGAAAGCCCGTGACCCCATGCGCTGGGTGGGGCTGATGAACACATTAACGGCACAGATTGAGGAAATTTTACTCAGGGAACTGATTTGCAGCTGAATGGGAGGTGTGGGAAATGCTGACCTTTGAAAAGGTTCTGGAAGTGTTTCAGGCATATCTGGATGATGACCCTCTGTATGAGGTGGTTCAGACCAGCCACGGTTATACATTGATGGCATGGGAACCCCACCGGAATGACTGGTATAGCGCCGAGATACAGAAAACCCCAGAGGATTTACGGAACGCTTTGCTGGGTACATACGCCAACTTTCTGGAAGATAAAATTACCGGAAACGAGCGTGAACTGACTGTGACAGAAACCAGAGAAATCCAGCAGAGGTGTCAGGAACTTTTGGAAAAGTGCCGGGAACCTTGATATAGAAATGCCAGAAGGAGGCCGCGATTATGCGTCCTCCTTCTGCTTCGCAGTCTGTTCCATTTTGAGCGCCCCGTCTATGGCACCTTCGATAATCGGCAGGTATTCTTCAGGGCAGAGTTTCAGCTTGTGGCTGACCCGTTGCCGCTGTTCGCTTTCTTCCCGCATGATCTCCGGGTTAAAATACCGTTCCACGGGAAGTCCGCAGATCTTAATCAATTGGATCATCACAGGCAGGCTCGGAATTGCACCTTGATTCTCAATGTTGGCAAGATACCGCCATTCAATCCCAACCATTTCCGCCAATGTTTTTCGTGCCAGACGCTTTGCCTCTCGTGCGGCTTTGACATCTGCGCCGAAGGTTTCAAAACCGGGACAATCTTCAACTTTCGCCATATAATATCACCCTGTTACATTGTATAATTCATACTTCGCCTGTGGAATGTCACTGTATGCAGGTTAGTTGAAGTTTATAATTCATATCCCGTTTCTTGCATTGTTCGAAAAAGAGAACTATAATGTACTCTGTGGAGGTGCGAAATGGACTATATGACATTGAAAGAGGCCGCCGAAAAGTGGGGCGTGACACCTCGTAGTGCAAATTATTATTGCGCTGGTGGGCGTATCCCTGGCGCTGTGAATATGGCTGGTGTTTGGCTGATCCCAAAGGACGCGGAAAAGCCGACTGATAGACGCAGAAAGGAGTTTCAACATGAATAATGTTTTAATTATCGAAGATGATAAAGAAATTTGCGTTATGATAAAAGACCATCTGGAAAAGTACAATTATCAAGTCTTCTTCACACTTACTGGTGCAAATGCGATTGAACGTATAAAAGAATTATCCCCAGATTTAATTATTTTAGATTTAATGCTTCCTTTTATCAGTGGAGATGAGTTAATTAGAAATATCAGAAAATTTTCAGACGTACCTGTAATTGTTGTTTCTGCAAAAAGTTTAACATTCAACAAAGTCGAACTGCTACGCTTGGGTGCTGATGACTATTTAACAAAGCCGTTTGATTTGGACGAATTACTAGCGCGAATTGAACGCAATTTGCTAAGAAGTCAAAAAGATACTCCCAATCTTTGTTTGACCTTTGGAGAACTTTCCATTAATACATCTTCAAAGATAGTTACTGTTGCAGACGAAATTATTGTGCTTACAGCAAAAGAGTATCAACTTGTAGAACTACTGGCGAAATATCCTGATAAAGTTTTTTCTAAGCAAAATCTTTATGAAAGTATTTGGCAAGAACCATTTGCAAGGGATAATGATGTCATTAACACACATATAAGTAACTTACGAAAAAAATTAAAGGGCGAAGGCTGCCGAATTAAGACCATATGGGGCTTGGGTTACCGATTTGCAAAGTGAGCTTTAGATAATCTTTAGCTTTACCTTTAGATTATTCAAGGAATTGTCTGCGATACTAAATAACAAGAAAGGAGCTGTGAAAAAATGAACGTAACAGTTTTTGAAGCTATCAACATCACAAAAAAGTATCGCAATACACTAGCCCTAAATCAAGTATCTATGTCTGTAATGCAAGGAGATATTTATGGGTTTATCGGAGAAAACGGTGCCGGTAAAACAACAATGATTCGTTTACTAACCGGACTGGCAGAACCTACTACTGGCAAAATTGCTTTATTCGGTGAAAGCAATAAGAAACTTGCAAAGCAGCGTGAGCGCATTGGCTGTATTATTGAGAGCCCTTCTCTTTATCTTGATATGACAGCCTATGAAAATTTGGAGGTACAACGTTTGCAACGCGGTATTCCAGGAAAAGGTTGCATTGATAATGCTTTAGCATTAGTTGGTTTGAAAGATACCGGAAAGAAAAATGCAAAAGATTTCTCTTTGGGTATGCGGCAGAGACTAGCTCTCGCAATCGCTTTGCTTGGGAATCCTGAATTTCTCGTACTAGATGAACCAATTAACGGACTAGACCCTACTGGAATTATCGAATTAAGAAACTTACTCAAAAGACTAAATAAAGAACGTGGAATCACTATTTTGATTTCAAGTCACATTCTCACGGAACTTCATCAATTAGCAAATAGATATGGTATCTTACATGAGGGGAAACTTTTACAGGAAATTACCGCTACAGAGTTAGACAAACGCTGCAAAAAGCATCTGTTGTTGCAAGTGAATGATGTAGCTGCTGCTAGTGTTTTATTGGAAAGCAAACTGAATACTTCAAATTTTTCTGTTATGCCAGACAAAAGTATTCATCTATATGATTATGTTGAAAATGCCGGAAAAGTATCAGCGTTGCTAAGTGCAAATAACATTACGATTTATCAGTTAGCACAATCTGGAGATAGTCTTGAAACTTATTACACTAATTTGATAGGAGGGTGCCAAAATGATTAACCATTTTAAAGCTGAATTTTATAAATTGCGTCACTCAAAGATATTGATAACTATATTAGGCGTATGTGCGGCGGTTATAATGGTCTCTTTTGCACTTGGTGACATGACTTTTTTTGGAGCCGGAGATGGAACAGAAAGTGTAATCGGATTTCAAGCTAAGTGTTATCTATCTAGTGAAATACCAACGTTTCAAACTGTTGCCCGCTCATCTCTTGCATATACAGCCTTTTTCTGGATTATTGGCATTTTATTTGCAACCATATTTTTTACAAAAGAATATAATACGGGTACAATCAAATTATCTGTTGCATACGGCACTAAACGAACTATTCTCTACTACACCAAAGCGATTACAATATTGGTGGTGTCTCTGATAACGTATCTGATTTTTGTAGCTACATTTTTCGTTATTGAAATCATACAATCCGGTTACATTCCAACTGCGAGTGAAGTAATAAACCTTTTGGGATGGGCTCTTGCTTGCGGAACGGTTTTATTAGCATTAGAAAGCATTTCTATTTTTTTATGTGTCGTTATTCAAAATACAGGGATTGTAACAGGGATTTGCTGCTTATATGTATTCAGTGGAGCGTCTGTTTACTTAATGCTATGGAGTGATATGGAGACGGTTTCAATACCCTTAAAATTTTTTGTATATGGAAATCCTATGTACTATTGGATGAATTTCAGCTCTTGTCGCACAATGGGTATTATTGAGCATTTACCATTCTATTTCATAGGGTGCATTTCTCTTTTGATTGTTGGCGGTCTTATTATGATTAGAAAAGAAATCAAGTAAAAGGGAGGTAGAATATGGGTTGGGCGATTATGTTTCTTGTTCTGATAGCATTGGTCATTATCCTTTCAATTTCTTTAATTAACTGGAAAATACAGATATATAAAGTAATCGTCCAACTAAATGCTATTCTGAATAGAAAAACGAAAAAGTTAGTTACAGTGTCTTTATCTGATAGGCGGTTAGAGCATTTGGTTGAAATCATAAATCAGATTGTATCAAAAGATAATATTTATCTGGGCGAAATTCAAAAAAAGGAGAATGAATTAAAAGAGAATATTTCTTGCCTTTCTCATGATTTACGGACACCACTAACTTCCATTCGCGGATATTTGCAACTTCTATCAAGTGCGCCTGATGAAAAAAGAGCGGAATATATTTCAGCATTATCCGGAAAAGCATTGAGATTAGAACGTCTCATAGATGACTTTTATCAAATCTCTCTTTTAGAAGCAGGACAATATCCATTTTACTATGAAAAGGTTGAGCTATGCTCATTGCTTACTGAAATCCTGCTAGACAATTATTCGATTTTCAGCGTTAATGGAATTGAACCCCAAATAGAAATACCTAATATGGACATCTATCTTAATGCTGACAGAAAGGCGTGTATTCGCATTATACAAAATCTTATATTCAATGCGGTAACATCCACTACAAATAATGTTGTAATTCAACTAATTAATATCGCAGATTCTGTACAACTCTGTATTAAAAATCCTGTTGCATCTATTCCTACAGAAGAATATTCAAAACTGTTGGAACGCTTTTATGTAGCAGATGTTTCAAGAAGTAATGGTACGTCTGGACAAGGACTTTACATTGTGAAAAAGCTATTACTTATGATGAATTGTACAAATCCAATAATTGAAATACATGACCATAATTTTATGATTACGATTGATTTTTCGCCCTTACTCATAAAGAAATAATCTGCCGGACGACGGCAAAAGAAAAAAAGCCGTCGCAAAGCAGAGGTATTTTCACGCGCCATTTCTAAATTACGGCGGCTTTGATTTTCAGAGCCGCCGCTTCTTTTTGCCTATCGGCAAGTCTACGACGACCCTAACACCGTGTAAATCCACGGCGGCATATAGGAGGATTGCCGCCGTGTCTATGCTTGCCTTTTTTCACAGTACCCATGACCTGCACCAGCTAAAAAAAGCCTGTTCCCAGCAGCGGAGCAATGCGGTCAGAAGTATGCACTATACCATGTAACTAAACAGCAAAATATACTCTATTACGCTCGTATGGCTTTATGCCGTCCGGGCGCTTTTTTGTCCCTGTGGAGCCGGAACATCGGGTCAGCATGGCCCGAACTTTATCCCCGGTGCCGCTCCCCGCCGCCCCATGCAGATTTACCCAAAAAATCTGAATGGAGGAAAGGCAGATGGAAGTTACCATCAATTATAACGGACAAGCTGTGGCCGTGGAGGTCACGCTGGAAGTCTATGAATTTCTTGACCAGGCCGATCATAAAACGGAGAATCTGTTCCATGAACAGCGGCGGCATTGGGATGGCCGGGAGTTTGACGAGTACATCATTACCACCGAGGGTGTAGGGGTCTACGGCGAAACGCCGGAGGAATACCTTTGCCGCATGGAAACGCTGCATGAGCTGATGGCTGTTCTGGACACCTGTACCGAGGCCCAGCGCCGCCGGTTCCTGCTCTATGCGCTTGACGGGCTGAGCCTTGCAGAGATCGGTGTGCTGTGCGGCTGCTCCAAAGTGGCTGTTTATCAAAGTGTGGAGGCGGTCAGAAAAAAATTTATAAATTTCTTTGAGAACAGGCTTAACGAATGACCTGTTTTCTGGCTACCAAGTGAAAGGGATTATTTCCCTTATCTCAGCGAGGGGCGGACAGCGGACGAGCTGTCCGCCTCTCCGATTTTCAGGAGGTAAGCCTATGAAAACAATCAATCTGCGGTGGATGTATCCCCACTACCGGCATGACGAGTTTGTGGATGTTACGGACGAGGTATGGGCAGCGATGTATCAGGCCAAGCGGGAGATGGAGAACTATGAGCGTCGGAAAGTCTACCACCGCGCCTACTACTCTCTGGACGCATACAGCTGGCTGGAAAATTACGCACTGGAACACAGCAGATCGCCGGAAGATATTTTGCTGGAACGAGAAGAAATGACCACCCGCCTATACCTGATTGCAGCTCTGCCGGTGGCTCTGGCTCATGCCACTCCGACACAGGCCCGCCGTGTTCACGCCTACTACATTGCTGGTATCAAGCAGCCGGAAATCTCTCGGATAGAGGGCGTCCACAGCAGCAAGGTCAGCGTTGCCATCCACCGGGGGCTGCGGAATATGCGCCGCTGCTATGATGACCTTTTTCAAACAGAGTGAGGGCGTGCCTATGCAGACCATCAATCTCAAACAATATTATCCATTTTGCAAAGAGGACATTTTTGTGGAGGTGTCCGATGAGATCGTCGAAACGTTTCTTCTGGACAAGAGAGCCGAGGCCACCAGAGATCGCAGGATGTTCCGGTATAAGGCGTTTTATTCCCTCGATTGTAACGATGGAATCGAAAATGCCGCCATCGGCTGGGCGCAGCCATCGCCGGAGGACTACCTGATAGAAAAAGAAGAATTAGCCGAATACGAAGAACTGATACGGCGATTGTATGAAGCCATTTCCTCCCTGCCGCCTATGCAGGCTCGCCGTGTTCACGCCCGCTATATTCTGGATATGAAAGTGAAAGATATTGCCGCAATGGAGGGTATCACGCCATCACAGGCGGGAAAATCCATCCATGCCGCACTGCGGAGGCTGCGCCGGTACTTTGCTCGACAGAAATGGACGGTCAATCTATGAGTATTTTCAAAGAAAAGAGGTGCCTGACATGAACGAAAAAATTACAGCCCACCCCCAAAAAGAAGAACGGGAGAAAGTCCTGAAGGAGATTCGGCAGCTTGAAAACCGAAAGAAGATTTTGGAGAACAAGCAGCGGAATGAAGAACGCAGGGTTCGCACCCGCCGCCTGATTGAGCGTGGGGCCGTTTTGGAGGGCATTTTCCCTCTGGCCCCCGACCTTCCCGGCGTAGAGGTCAAAGCGTTCCTGATTGCCCTGTCCCATCTTCCGGGGGCGGAAGAACTGGCCGCAAAACTGCCGAAATCCGGGGACAAGCCGTAAGTCCCTTGTTTACAAGGGCGCACTTATACACCGTTGCCGGTGTCGTGCGCCCTGCCGGGGGCTGTTGCGCTCTCCGAGCGCGATGGGGCGCTACACTCCCCAAACCCCTTGTGCGCCCCGCGCAGCCAGACACCCGCTTCGCGTCTGTCCGGCTCCACGGAGCCTGAATACCCCTTACCGAAAGGAGGTGCCACCCATAGATTTCTGTCATATCCCCGTCAGCATTATCAAGCGCAGCGCAGGCCGTTCCGCTGTTGCCGCAGCCGCCTACCGCAGCGGAACAAAGCTGACGAATGAATGGGACGGCCTTACCCACGATTACACCCGCAAGGGCGGCGTTGTCCATGCGGAGATCATGCTGCCCGCCCACGCCCCGCCGGAATTTGCAGACCGCTCCACCCTTTGGAACAGTGTGGAGCAGATCGAGAAAGCCAGGGACAGCCAGCTTGCCCGCGAGATCGAAGCAGCCCTGCCCCGTGAACTGTCCGGTGAACAGCAGCTTGCCCTTGTGCGCGCCTATGTGAAGGACAACTTTGTAGACAAAGGAATGTGCGCCGACTTTGCTATCCATGACAAGGGAACCGGCAACCCTCATGTCCATATCATGCTGACGCTCCGGCCTCTGAAAGAAAATGGGCAGTGGGGCGCAAAGTGCCGCAAGGCATACGATCTGGACGAGAATGGACAGCGTATCCCGGATGGGAAAGGCGGCTGGAAAAATCATCGTGAGGATACAACCGATTGGAACGATAAAGGAAATGTGGAGATTTGGCGGGCAGCGTGGGCGGCCTACACCAATCGGGCGCTGGAATCTGCCGGCAGACCGGAACGCATTGACCATCGCAGCTACAAGCGGCAGGGCATTGATAAGATTCCCTCTGTCCATCTGGGGCCAGCCGCCAGCCAAATGGAAAAGCGCGGCATCCGCACCGACAAGAGCGAAGTAAACCGGCAGATCGCCGCCGACAACAAGCTGCTCAAGGAAATCAAGGCCCGCATTACCCGCCTTTACAACTGGTCTAAGGCCGAAGCCGAAAAGCCGGAGGGCCAGCAGCCCAGCATGATTGACTTGTGGGAGGCCCAACAGCAGCTCAAGCAGCCTGACACCCGCACCGGCAAAATCCGAGCTTTGCAGGAGAGCGCCGCCCTGTTCAGCTTTTTGCAGGCAAACGGCATCCAGTCCATGCAGCAGCTCCATGAAAAAATAGCAGATATGAACACCCGCTACTATGACCTGCGGGGAAAAATCGTCAAGGCCGAGCGCCGGATCGCCACCCTTACCGAGCGCGGGGAGATGTGGGAACAGTACAACCAGTACAAGTCCATCCACAAGCAGCTTGCCAAAGTAAAGCCGGAAAAACGGGAACAGTTTGAACAGCGCCACAGCCGGGAACTGATTCTGTATGACGCAGCGACCCGGTATCTGAAAGAACTGAAAGACAGCGGCGAGGCAATCACCCCAAAGGCATGGCAGCGGGAAATTGACCAGCTGGCCGCTGGAAAGCAGACGGACACGCTTGCCATGAAATCCATGCGGGAGGATTTGAAAGCAGTGGAACGGCTCCGCAAAACCGCCGAGCAGCTGTCCAGACAGGAACAGGACAAGTCTCACGACCGGGAGCCGGAGCGGTAAGGGCTACCGCGTTTCACGACATACTTTTGCACACAGAAAAACCGCCGTACAGGTTTCCCCATACGGCGGCAGACTGTTTATTTGCCGAACAAGTCGCTGTGTGTGCCGGTGCGGGCCAGCGTCAGCACCAGCACATCATCCTCGATACGGTAAATGAGCAGCCAGTCCGGGAGAATATGACATTCCCGATGGCCTGCCCAATCGCCGGACAGGTCATGGTCACGGTTTTTATCTGGCAGCGGTTCGCCCATTGCCAGCAACGCTACGACCTGCTCCAGCAGCTCGATCTTCAAGCCACGCTTGATGGCTCGTTTGTAGTCCTTTTTGAAACTGGTCGTGTACTTGACGGTATATTTGGTTTCTTTCATCTTTTCAGGTCAGCAAACAACTCGTCAAGGTCATTATAGCCCTTTACAGACGGGTCTTTTGCAATCCTTTCCGCTTCCAGCATGGCAGCAACCGTTTCTTTGTTCGGCTGTTCCAGCCTTACTTCAAAGGGAATGCCGCCTTCACGAAGCGACTGGCGCACAAAGATGTTAAACGCCGTAGTCAGGTTCATGCCAAGTTCAGTAAACAGTGCGTCCGCCTGTGCTTTCAAATCTGCGTCCATGCGGATACTGATGTTTGTGGTATTTCCAGCCATACGATCAACCCCTTTCTGCTGGCAATTATAGTATATGCCTTTTGCACGAAGAAAACAATACTTTGCACGAATATTTAATAATAAATTCATTCAAGGAGGTTACCTGCTTTGTGAGAGAAATCATTTATGAAGAACGACAAGACTGAACCTATCCCCGTCATGGATTACCGCCAGTACCGCAGAGCGCGGAGGCTGGTGCATGAGTGCTGCAACTACATCGACGGAAATTGTATCGCCCTGGACGATGGGGAGGAATGTGTCTGTGTCCAGTCTATTTCCTACTCCCTGTTGTGCAGGTGGTTTCGGACGGCGGTATTGCCGCAGGATAAGGAACTGGAAACGGCGCTGTTCCACCGGCTGAATGCGAAGAAATGCGCCGTATGCGGGGCGCTGTTTACCCCCGGTTCTAACAGGGCCAAATACTGCCCGGAATGTTCCACTCGCATGAAGCGGATCAACGCCGCAAAGCGCAAGCGGAAACAACGGGAGAAATGTCACGCTTTAGGGGCTGAAAAACCCTTGTAAATCAAGGCTTTTTTCGATGGTGTCAAAGGCAGGCTGATAGATTTATCCTCCGACCCCTAAAACGGCCATAAAATGCGTACAGAATCCCAAGAGAAACCCCAAGGAGGAACCCTATGTCAGACAACCGAAAATATTATTACCTGAAACTCAAAGAAAACTATTTTGACGATGATTCCATCGTGCTGCTGGAAAGTATGCAGGATGGTGTGCTGTATTCCAACATTCTGCTCAAGCTGTATCTGAAATCGCTGAAACATGGCGGACGGCTTCAACTTGACGAGGACATTCCTTACACGGCGCAGATGATCGCCACCATTACCCGCCAGCAGATCGGCACTGTGGAGAGAGCCTTGCAGATCTTTTTGAAGCTGGGTCTTGTGGAAGTGCTGGACAGCGGCACATTCTACATGAGCAACATCGAACTTTTAATCGGCCAGTCCTCTACCGAGGCCGAGCGAAAGCGGGCTGCAAGACTCCAAAACAAGGCTCTTTCTGCGCCTCGGACAAACGGCGGACATTTGTCCGACATTCATCCACCAGAGATAGAGATAGAGATAGAGTTAGAGAAAGAGATAGAGATAAAGAGAGAGATAGAGAAGGGACACCCCGCCCACACCTATGGCCGTTACCAGAATGTTTTCCTGACGGATGAAGAACTGGCAGACTTGCAGGCCAGCTTTCCCACTGTATGGGGCCAGTACATCGAAAAGCTGTCCGAGTACATGGCTTCTACCGGCAAGCGTTATCAGAGCCATGCAGCGACCATCCGGCGCTGGGCCAGTGAGGACGCGAAAAAGGCGGCCCCGCCCACCCGCAACCGGGATTACAGCGTAAAGGAGGATGAAACTGTATGATTGAGATTACCGCAGAAATCCGGGCGCTGATCGACAAGGCAGCCGTCGGTATGGAACTGGCCGGGGACGAGTACATAGACCCGGCAGACGGGCTCATTCACTGTAAGAAATGCGGCGGCCAGAGGCAGACCGTTGTGCCATGCTTCGGGAAATCCGGCTACTTTATGCCGCGCTGCATCTGCCAGTGCCAGCGGGAGGCTGAGGAGCAGCGCAAGGCTGCTGAAGAACGGCAGCGCCGCATGGAGCGTATCAAACGCCGAAAGGCACAGGGCTTGCAAGACCGTTATCTGTACGACTACACATTTTCCAATGACAACGGCCAAAATCCCCTGATGGGCAAGGCCCGCGCCTATGTGGAGAACTGGAAGGAGGCATACAGGAACAACACCGGCCTGCTGTTGTTTGGGGATGTGGGAACCGGCAAGTCCTTTTTCGCCGGTTGTATCGCCAACGCCCTGCTTGACCGGGATGTGCCGGTGCTGATGACGAACTTTCCCACCATCCTGAACCGCCTGACGGGGATGTTCTCTGAGGACAGGGCCGACTTTATCGCCAGCTTTGACGAGTACGACCTGCTTATCATTGACGATTTGGGTGTGGAGCGCAGTACCGAGTATGCGATGGAGCAGATGTTTTTTGTCATTGACAGCCGCTACCGCAGCCGCAGACCCATGATAATCACCACCAACCTGAAGCTGGCCGAACTCAAGAACCCGCCCGACCTGGCCCACGCCCGTATCTATGACCGTATTCTGGAACGGTGTGCGCCGATTCTCTTTGACGGGAAGAATTTCCGGGAAGAAAATGCCGGTGCTACCCGACAGGCAGCAAAAGACATTGTAAACAGTAAGCACGATTGATTTTTTACCGAGCGGCACAGACCCGTTCGGAGAAAGGAGCGCCATGAACAAAGAACCCCGTACTATGCAGTCGGCAGACGCCGCTACTGCGTCCAGAGCGCCGGAAAACACGCCGGCGATGGTAAAGAAAATCGGAAAGACAACCTACAAGGTTCATGTCCATTTCAGCAATACCAGCACAGAAACCATGAGCGATAAAATCAAGCGTATGCTCAAAAATGAAATTCAGCAGATGTGACAGACTGATAAACGAAGCCGTCTTGTGCTAAACTGATGATGGTACGCACCAAAATTTTTGTCAAGGAGGACACGAAAATGCTTTACACAGAAAAAGAGAAACATGAAATTGAGCGAGTAAAGGAAGTCTTTGCGGAACATCTGCGGCAAAGCCCTGATTTTGAACTGCTCTGGTCGGACAAGGTGGGCTATGTCTGGCTGACGATTGGCGTAAATCCAGTCTATGTGGATACCGGTATCAGAATCGAATCAGCCGCCGATCTCTGCGGCAGGTGTTTGGACGATGTAGCTTCGGATGTTCTATATATGACGGGCAACGATCACGCGCTGGAAGCAGCCGATCCGCTGGAATTGGCCGAAATCAAGCGGCGCTGGGAGCCATATATCAACCAGCTGCCAGACTATGCGTATCTCTGCAAAGACCTGCTGAACGGAAAAATGTAATCTATCAAACGAGGTGTCAGGAGCCATACGGTGCTTCTGGCACCTTTTTTGTGGATTTTTTGTGAATTTGATGAAAAAGTCCTTGACAATTTGTCTCTGGCAAGACCGCAAAAAGCATACTTATCTCATGCGGCGCGAGGTTAGCCCCATTCGACATTAAGGAGCTGCGGGAGCTTATGGAAACCGACGAAATGGAGCTTGACACCATAGGTGACAGAAAGACCGCCCTTTTCGTGATTATCAGCGACACCGACGACACCTTTAACTTTGTCGTGAGTATTCTCTACACACAGCTATTCAACCTCTTGTGCGACAAAGCAGATGATGAATACGGCGGGCGGCTTCCCGTCCATGTACGGTGCTTACTTGATGAATTTGCGAATATCGGGCAAATCCCCAAATTTGAGAAACTAATCGCAACCATACGGAGCCGGGAAATCTCCGCGTCAATCATCTTGCAGAGCCAGTCACAGCTAAAGGCAATCTACAAGGACAACGCCGATACCATAGTCGGCAACTGCGACACCACGCTTTTCTTGGGCGGCAAGGAAAAAACCACGCTCAAAGAAATATCGGAGATTTTAGGCAAGGAAACGATAGACAGCTTCAACACTTCCGAAACAAGGGGGCGGGAGCTTTCGCATGGGCTGAACTATCAGAAATTGGGAAAGCAGCTTATGACGGAAGATGAAATCGCAGTCATGGACGGAGGGAAATGTATCTTGCAGCTACGCGGGGTGCGCCCGTTCTTTTCGGACAAATTCGACATAACGAAACACCCGAAATACAAGTACCTATCCGACGCAGACCCGAAGAACGCCTTTGACATGGAAAAGCACCTTAAACGCCGCCCCGCCATTGTCAAGCCCGACGAGGTTTTTGACTATTACGAGATTGACGCAGCAGACTTACAGGAGGACGCAGACCATGAGGAAACGTAGCGCAGAGGAAAAACAAAAGCAGCTTGAACGGTTTTTAATGAATGTTGCGGAAGCCGCCGACGCTGCATTATGGGAGTATTGGCGGGAAAAGGAAGCGGAACACCGCCGTTTTGCAACGGAGTATGTCACGCGCCGGGGGCTTATCCCTCAACAGTGACAGCATGGCAGACCGCCGGGGAGGGGGGGACAGGGGAAGCTACACTTCCCCTACGCTGCCTTGCGGCAGCTACCCCTTTGTGAACTTGCGGGAAGCGAACACCTTGCTATGCAAGCTATTCACTTCCCGCAAGTCTGAATAATACCCGTCCGGCAGCACAGCGGGACACCGAAAGGAGGAATCGAAGCAATCACATATATCAATATCGGCTACATGATACGCGCCCCTACTTTCCGGCGCAGCACACAGCGGCAGGAGCCGCACCCCCCTACAACTGAATACCGCCGCGCCGCAGAACTTACGCAGCGCGGGGACAGCCGCCTTTACCAGAGGGCGGTTTTTTTATGCGGCGGCATACGCTGACCGCCTTTTGTCCGCTTGCCGGACAGCCGCAGACGCGGCAGAAAGGATTTATTTATGGCATTTTTCAATAGCGCAGTAGACGTTTTGCAGACCCTTGTTGTAGCACTTGGAGCCGGGCTTGGTATCTGGGGCGTTATCAATCTCATGGAGGGCTACGGCAACGACAATCCGGGCGCGAATGCTCATGTGCCATAAAGTAACACACCGATAAATGCAGACAGCCAACCTCTATTCCGTATAAAATGGCGTATGTGGCATTTCAAATATGTGGTTTAGAAGTAGAAGAAAACTGAAAACCGTATTCCACGATTTGAAAGGATAGAGGTAAATGAGCATGGAAAAAACAGTATATATCACAGAGAAAGAACGGGAAATGTGCTACAAAGTAATTGGTGCGTTTGCGGAACTGTACGAAATGGAAGATGAAGATATTTTAGTGGTTGATGTTGGTAGGTACGGTTTTGTTAAATTGCAGTGCTATACACCGTCATATGGCTTTGAAGAACTTGACACCTATACAGACAGCCATAGTTTATTTGAAGGGCTTTGGGAGGAATGGCTTAGTCTAAATGTGTTTTTACTTGCTAGGGAAATGCAGTTAGACGATATTCTTTATGAGGATTTATTCAATAATCTGCCAAAGGAAAAACAGTCGGAACTTACCGGGAGAAAAGGCTATTTTGCAAAAAAAGCGGGTATCATTCTGTAAAATGAATTTTGCAGAAAGAAAACGCTCTATGTAGAGGGTAAAAAGATTAGAATGGCTCTGTATATGATAATATGCAGGGCTTTTCTTAATAACCAATATGCTCATTTTGATAAAGACCAAAAGACAAGCATTATGGAAATGTGCATAACTGGCTATGGAATCATGGATAACTCTATTCACAGCACATGGAAAAGCTAAAGTGCAGCTTTCCCACGTCCTGCAAACAGAGTTACCCACAATTCCATGATACAGCCAGTTATACACATTACGCACAATGCCGACTACTACGGAATCCAAATCATTTTTTCACAGAACAAGATTTGCTTTTACAGAAAGAGATTATAGGTTGGAATGGAGATAAGGGAACCTGCATAGAGCACAGCGGAAAAGTTGAAGAAACTGATTGAGGAAGAATTTGCCGGGCTTGTGTTTCTGTCTGCTGAAGATATGGAGTAATAACAAATTGGGACATAATGGTATAACTCTTTGTCCCAATTTGTTTATTGTTTAAATTACCCGTATTAGAATTGATATGCTTGCAGAAATCAAATATCTAACATAATTCCTCCCACTGTAATAATACCATACAAATTTTATGAATACAAGACTGTTTATATAAGCTGACACATGCTAAACTAGCCTAGCAATGTTTCAGTAAAACTTTCTTTCATTTTTCAAGGAGGTCATAATCATTATGGGGAATAATCAGACAGAAAAAGCGTTTGAAGAAAAAAGATTAGCACAAACAATCTCTTTAGCCGAGGAACAATTAAAGCAGGCAAAAGAAGCGGCAGACAAAAAAAAATCAGAAATTATCGAAGCCAAAAAAGATGTGCGTGAAAATACAGAACACGGCATTACATCACTGTACACATCAGACGGTTTCGAGGCACTTGTTGAATTAAGCCAATATATCAATCCTGTTACAGACAAAATTATAGATTATGAAGAAGAAGAACATAAAATACTTCTGTTAGAAAAGATGATAAAATCGCCCTATTTTGCCCGAATTGATTTTAAATTTGATGATGAGGACGAATTTGAAAAAATATACATTGGACGTTCTTCTCTACGAAAAAACAGCTATCAAGAGATGTATGTTTATGATTGGAGATCGCCGATTGCCAGTGTTTTCTATCGTTTTATGACAGGCGAAGCGTTTTATGACGCTCCATGTGGACGAGTAACAGGCGAACTCAATTTGAAACGCCAATATGAAATAAAAAACGGAACACTGGAATATTTTTTTGATTCAGATGTTCAGATTGTTGATGAATTTTTAAGGCAATTACTGTCACAAAACACTACTGCTAAAATGAAAGCTATTGTTGAAACAATTCAGCATGAACAGGACGTGGTTATTAGAGATATGGAAAATGACCTGCTAATGGTACAGGGTGTAGCGGGAAGTGGAAAAACCTCTATTGCTCTCCACCGGGCTGCTTATCTTATGTATCAAGGTTTACAAACAAAGCTGTCCGCAAATAACATTATGATTATTTCCCCAAATTCTATATTTGAGCAATATATTTCAAATGTATTGCCCGAATTGGGAGAAGATAATGTTATTTCTTCCGTGTTTGAAGATATACTTAGTGAGTTATTAAATGGCAGGAAAATTCAGTCAAGAAATGATTTTTTAGAAAACTTGATTGTCAATTCAAAATACAAGGAAATTTCAAGAAATAGTATAGAATTTAAAACGTCAAGTTTTTTTAGGGAAATTTTAGACCAATTTCTCATTGATATACCCCGCCAGTGGATAGAATTTGAAGATGTTTATTATGAGGGAAAATGCGTTGTAAGCGGGCAAATTCTAAAAGACAAGATATTAGGAAGACCAGAAACACCATTAGGCATAAAATTAGAACAATTAGAAGATTATATTTTAGAACAAATATTTGGAACAGGAAAAGGGCGGGGGCATAAAGAAGAAAAAAATCTAATCAAGCAGGAAATACAGAAATTTATAAAAATTGACATTGTTGAATTATATAAAATATTATTTAGCAATGAAGCCTATTTTTATAGCCTGCTGCAAAATAGCAATCCGTCACAAAACATAAAAAATATTTGGAAATATACTAAGGAAAATTTGGAAGCAGACAGCTTGTATTATGATGACGCAATAGCAATCGCTTATTTGTATTTAAAAATATACGGAACAAATAAATATAAAAATATTAAGCAGGTAGTCATTGATGAAGCACAGGACTACTACCCTCTCCAATATGAAATATTTAATTTTCTTTTTTCTAATGCCAAATTTACTATTTTAGGAGATATGAAACAGACTCTTGCCAAAAAAGAAGATATTTCTTTCTACGAACAAATTCAAAAAATATTGAACAAGAAAAAATCTTCTCTTATTATGTTGGATAAAAGTTTCCGTTGTACGAATGAAATTTTAAATTTTAGTTTAAAGTTCATTGAACAAAGTTCACAGATAAAAAGTTTTAATCGGAATGGCGATAGCCCAAAAGTATATATTGCTGATAATTCCGAAATCTTCATTGATGAAATTGTTAAGGAAATAAAATTATGCCAAGAGAAAGGGTTTCAGTCGATATGCTTAATTTGTAAAACCGAAAAAAATTCAACCTATCTATTTAATAAAATTAAACACAAACTTGATATTCAATTAATTAAAAATGGGAGCGTATCAGATTTACAAGGCGTGTTTATCTTACCAGTATATATGTCAAAGGGATTAGAATTTGATACTGTCTTAATTTGTGATGCAGATAGCCAAAACTACCATGATGAAGATGATAAAAACCTCTTATATGTTGCCTGCACAAGAGCGCTTCACAAACTTAGCTTATTTTGTGAAAATGAGGTTAGCCCGCTGATATAGATAAATTTACAATATATTGAATTGCCTAAATGCCAAACGCAGCGTAAGTGCATATGAACAAAATGATAATAATTAGACAGACCATCTTTCTCTTTTAATGGCATTAAATTGACATTACGCTCTCTATCATATATATTTGTTGCTTACTGTCAAAAACACGACAGAAAAATATAGTTTAAATTCAACGGATAAAAGAGGTAATGAACATGGGGAAATTACTACTGCTGACACTTAACGAACAAGAGGAAACAGCGATTGACAAAATCATATCGGCAATATCTGATTATATACAGATTGAACCCATGCAGATCACAACCGCTTCCGTGTTATCTTTTCCGGGACTGGAAATAAAGCAGAACCAACGCCAGGTATTTCAAGACGGGGAGGAAGTAAGCCTTACCCGCCTTGAATACAGTACCCTTGTATATCTTGCTTCCAACCCCGGCATTGTCCTCACACGGACACAAATATTTGAAGCCGTTTGGAACATGGAAAGTGAAAGCTGCCAGTCAAGCGTTGCAAATGTGATTTACAACCTGCGGAAAAAAATAGAGTCGGACAGCCGCAAGCCCATTTACATAAAAACCGTTTTAGGTATGGGCTACAAGTTTGCTTCCGGGGAATGACAACAGAATAACCGCCGCCCGTTACAGCGGCATACCATGACAGGAAATCAGAAAAGGTTTCCTGTTTTTTTGCACCAAAAACCGCGCTGATTTTCCAGCTTTGTCGAAAAGTTTTATCAAAAAGTTTTTCAAAACTTTGCCATATTTGCATTTCTCTGCGTAGTAAGGAGTAAAGGGGGAGTTTCGCCGTTTTCTTAGAGCAAGATTCTACCGAGGTGCCAAAATTCGCTTTTCGCTCATTTTGCCCCTGCGGGAATCTTGTTGGGGAGTGCCTTCCCCAAACCCTGCTTATGCGGCTTGCGCCGCTTAAAAATCCCTCAAAATATTTTTTCGGATTTTTTCAAAAACAGTTCCGTTTTACCCCCTGTTTTTCTCCTATTAGTGAGAGAACACCACGCACAGAAAGGAGGTCTGCCGACCATGAAAAGATACAACACACCGCACCGCAGCCGGGTAGTCAAGACACGCATGACCGAGGAAGAATACGCCGAGTTTGCGGAAAGGCTTTCTGCTTACCACATGAGCCAAGCCGAGTTTATCCGGCAAGCCATAACCGGGGCAGCCATACGCCCCATCATAACCGTTTCCCCCGTCAATGACGAGCTGCTTGCCGCTGTCGGGAAGCTGACCGCCGAATACGGCAGGATCGGCGGCAACTTAAACCAGATAGCCCGGACGCTGAATGAGTGGCACAGCCCCTACCCGCAGCTTGCCGGGGAGGTACGGGCGGCGATTTCCGACCTTGCTGCCCTAAAGTTTGAAGTCTTGCAGAAAGTGGGTGACGCTGTTGGCAACATTCAAACATATCAGCTCTAAAAATGCCGACTATGGCGCAGCGGAAGCCTACCTCACATTTGAGCATGACGAGTTTACCATGAAGCCCACCCTTGATGAAAACGGGCGGCTGATACCGAGGGAGGATTACCGCATTTCTTCCCTCAACTGCGGGGGCGAGGATTTCGCCGTTGCCTGTATGCGAGCCAATCTCCGCTATGAGAAAAACCAAAAACGGGAAGATGTGAAAAGCCACCACTATATCATCAGTTTTGACCCACGGGACGGGACAGACAACGGCTTGACCGTAGACCGGGCGCAGGAGCTGGGCGAGCAGTTCTGCAAAGAGCATTTCCCCGGACACCAAGCCCTTGTATGCACCCACCCGGACGGGCATAACCACAGCGGCAATATCCATGTGCATATCGTCATCAACTCCCTGCGGATTTACGAAGTCCCGCTTCTGCCCTACATGGACAGACCAGCCGACACACGGGCGGGCTGCAAGCACCGCTGCACCAACGCCGCTATGGAATATTTCAAGAGTGAAGTCATGGAGATGTGCCACCGGGAGGGGCTTTACCAAATCGACCTCTTGAACGGCAGCAAGGAACGGATAACGGAACGGGAATACTGGGCGGCAAAGAAAGGGCAGCTTGCCCTTGATAAAGAGAACGCTGTCAGAGAAGCCGCAGGACAGCCGACCAAGCCCACCAAGTTTGAAACGGACAAGGCGAAGCTGCGCCGGACGATACGGCAGGCACTTTCCCAAGCTGGCAGCTTTGACGAGTTTTCTTCCCTTTTGCTGCGGGAGGGCGTAACTGTCAAGGAGAGCCGGGGGCGGCTTTCCTACCTCACGCCGGACAGGACAAAGCCTATCACAGCCCGGAAGCTGGGGGACGATTTTGACAAGGCTGCTGTCCTTGCCCTGCTCACGCAGAACGCCCACAGAGCCGCCGAACAGACCAAAGCCATACCCGAATACCCCCACACCCAAAAGGGACGCTTGCGGGAGGAAAAAGCCGCAAAAACCACCCCGGCAGACAACACCTTGCAGCGCATGGTTGACCGGGAAGCCAAGCGAGCCGAGGGCAAGGGCGTGGGCTATGACCGCTGGGCGGCAAAGCACAACCTAAAGCAAATGGCAGCTACTGTTACCGCCTATCAACAGTACGGCTTTTCTTCCCCGGAGGAACTGGACGAAGCCTGTTCTGCCGCTTATGCCGCCATGCAGGAAAGCCTTACAGAGCTGAAGCAGGTGGAAAAGACGCTGAACGGGAAAAAGGAGCTGCAACGGCAGGTGCTTGCCTATTCCAAGACCCGCCCTGTCCGGGACGGGCTGAAACAGCAGAAAAACGCCAAAGCAAAAGCAGCCTACCGACAGAAGCACGAAAGCGACTTTATCATAGCAGACGCAGCCGCCCGTTATTTCAAGGAGAACGGCATTTCCAAGCTGCCGAGCTATAAAGCCCTGCAAGCAGAGATTGAAGCCCTTATCAAAGAGAAAAACAGCGGCTACAACGATTACCGGGCAAAACGGGAGGAATACCGCCGCTTACAGACTGTCAAGGGCAATATCGACCAGATTTTACGCCGGGAGCGCAAGCCTGTGAAAAGGCAGGAACAGGAACGATAAAAACCACCCCAAAATGTACCCGAACCCATACAGAACAAGGGGGCTGCCCCGTACTCTACCCGCAATACCAAAGGATTTTTTAACGGGCTTACAGGGCAGAAAAACCCCGAAAATGATACCGAGATGATACAGAATTACCGTCGATACCGCCACACCAGCGGAAACGGCAGAAAGGAGCGCACCCATGCCAAGAATGAGCAAGAAACGGCGGCTGGAATGGTCTTTTTTCCTGCGGCAAGTAAAAGTCGGGAATACCACCTGCGACCGTATCACATACAACGACCTCTGCCGGGGCTGTACCCATAGCTGTAAGCAGAGCTTCCGGGCGGTTATCATACTTTGCCCCCGCTACTACTCCAAACGCCGGAAAAAGGAGGACAGGGACAATGGCAGATAACCGCAAGTATTACTACCTCAAGCTGAAAGAGAATTTTTTTGACAGCGACTCCATTGTGCTGCTGGAAGATATGAAAGACGGGATTTTATATTCCAATATCCTCTTGAAGCTGTACTTAAAATCTCTGAAAAACGGCGGGAAGTTGCAGCTTGACGAGCATATCCCCTACACAGCGCAGATGATAGCGACACTGACCCGCCACCAGATAGGGACGGTTGAAAGGGCTTTAGAGATTTTCCGGCAGTTGGGGCTTGTGGAGCAGCTTGACAGCGGGGCTTTTTATATGACCGATATTGAGCTGATGATAGGACAGTCCTCTACCGAAGCCGAGAGAAAACGGGCTGCAAGGCTGGAAAACAAGGCACTTTTACCGCCCCGGACAAAAGGCGGACATTTGTCCGACATTCGTCCACCAGAGATAGAGATAGAGTTAGAGAAAGAGATAGAAAAAGAGAGAGAGGGAGAAACGGGACACCCCGCCCCCGCCGCTTATGGCAGATACAACAATGTGATACTGACCGATACAGAGCTTTCCGGGCTGAAAACAGAGCTGCCCGACAAGTGGGAGTATTATATTGACCGGCTTTCCTGCCATATCGCTTCCACCGGGAAGCAGTACCAGAGCCATGCAGCCACCATTTACAAGTGGGCGCAGGAGGACGCTGCCAAAGGCAAGGCTGCCCCGAAACAGGGCATACCCGATTATTCATGTAAGGAGGGCGAGAGCTTATGAAAAACGAGATTGAAGCTATGATTACGGATATTACAACCACTACCGCCGAAGCGGAGGACTACACAGGCGAGGACGGGCTTTTATACTGCGGCAAGTGCCATACGCCCAAAGAAGCCTACTTTTCAAAAGAAACCGCCCAATGGTTAGGGCATGACCGACACCCAACAGACTGCGACTGCCAGCGGGCAGCCCGTGAAAAGCAGCAAGCCGCCGAAAGCCGACAGAAGCACCTTGAAACAGTGGAGGACTTGAAACGCCGGGGCTTTGCCGACCCCGCTATGCGGAACTGGACATTTGAGCATGACAACGGCAGAAACCCACAGACCGAAACCGCCCGCTTTTATGTGGAGAGCTGGGAAACCATGCAGGCTGAAAATATCGGCTACCTGTTTTGGGGAGGCGTGGGGACAGGAAAAAGCTACCTTGCCGCCTGTATCGCCAACGCCCTTATGGAAAAAGAGGTTGCCGTTCGCATGACAAACTTTGCAACGATACTCAATGACCTTGCTGCCAGCTTTGAGGGCAGGAACGAATATATTTCCCGCCTTTGCAGCTACCCCCTGCTGATACTTGATGATTTCGGTATGGAGCGAGGGACAGAATACGGGCTGGAACAGGTTTACAGCGTGATTGACAGCCGTTACCGAAGCGGCAAGCCGCTGATCGCCACGACCAACCTCACGCTGGAGGAATTGCAGCACCCGCAGGACACACCCCACGCCCGTATCTATGACAGGCTGACTTCCATGTGCGCCCCTGTCCGCTTCACGGGCAGCAACTTCCGAAAGGAAACCGCACAGGAAAAGCTGGAACGCTTAAAGCAGCTGATGAAGCAGCGAAAGGAGAGCCTATGACAGAAACGAAACAGACAAGCACCACCAAAACAGACCGCCGCCCGGACTGTGTAACGGAAATCCGCATGGGCAACTCCGTCCTTACCGTTTCCGGCTTCTTCAAGCAGGGCGCAACCGACACCGCAGCCGACAAGATGATGAAAGTGCTGGAAGCGGAAGCTGCTACACAAAAAACGGCGATTTGACCGACCATAAAGAAGCAGATTTGACGCTTTTGCCGCTATACAGACAGCCGCCCCATGTGGTACAATCAAGGTACGGAATAGTGGGGCTGGCTGTCGGAAACGGAGGATTTTATGTTAAGACAGACCAACCAACAACCAATTACCGCCCTTTACCCAAGACTTTCCCATGAGGACGAGCTGCAAGGCGAGAGCAATTCCATTTCCAATCAGAAGCGTATCCTTGAAACCTATGCAAAGCAGAACGGCTTTTCCAATCTGCGCTGGTACACGGACGACGGTTATTCTGGTGCGAACTTTCAAAGACCCGGTTTTCAAGCCATGCTTGCGGACATTGAAGCCGGAAAAGTCGGGACAGTTATCGTAAAGGATATGTCGAGGTTAGGGCGAAACTACCTGCAAGTGGGAATGTACACAGAAATGATTTTCCCACAGAAAGGTGTCCGCTTCATCGCTATCAATGACGGAGTGGACAGCGCACAGGGCGACAATGACTTTGCCCCGTTGCGGAATATATTTAACGAATGGCTGGTGAGAGATACGAGCAAGAAAATCAAAGCAGTAAAACGCTCAAAAGGTATGAGTGGCAAGCCCATCACAAGCAAGCCTGTGTATGGCTACCTCATGGACGAGGACGAAAATTTTATTATTGACGAGGAAGCTGCACCCGTAGTCAAGCAGATATACAACCTCTGCCTTGCTGGGAATGGTCCGACTAAGATAGCCCGTATGCTCACAGAGCAGCAAATCCCCACGCCGGGGACGCTGGAATACCGCAGGACGGGCAGCACCCGCCGCTACCACCCCGGCTATGAGTGCAAGTGGGCGACTAATACCGTAGTGCATATCCTTGAAAACCGGGAATACACAGGCTGTCTGGTAAATTTCAAGACAGAAAAACTTTCTTACAAAGTCAAGCACAGTGTAGAAAATCCCCTGGAAAAGCAAGTGATTTTCGAGAACCACCACGAGCCTATCATAGACACCCAAACATGGGAACGGGTGCAGGAGCTTCGCAAACAGCGCAAACGCCCCAACCGCTATGATGAAGTGGGTTTGTTCTCCGGCATACTGTTCTGTGCGGACTGCGGCAGCGTGATGTATCAGCAGCGATACCAGACGGACAAGCGCAAGCAGGACTGTTATATCTGCGGCAACTACAAGAAGCGCACCCATGACTGTACGGCGCACTTTATCCGCACCGACCTCTTGACCGCTGGTGTACTCTCCAATCTGCGGAAAGTGACAAGCTATGCGGCAAAGCATGAAGCCCGGTTTATGAAGCTCTTGATTGAGCAGAACGAGGACGGGGGCAAGCGCAGGAACGCCGCCAAGAAAAAGGAACTGGAAGCCGCCGAGAAACGCATAGCCGAGTTATCCGCTATCTTCAAGCGGCTGTATGAGGACAGCGTGACCGGGCGCATATCAGACGAGCGTTTCACAGAGCTGTCGGCAGACTATGAAGCAGAACAACGGGAGCTGAAAGAAAGAGCCGCCGCTATCCAAGCGGAGCTTTCCAAAGCACAGGAAGCCACCGTGAACGCAGAAAAGTTTATGAATGTTGTCCGGCGGCATACCAGCTTTGAAGAACTTACCCCTACTCTGCTGCGGGAGTTTGTAGAGAAAATCGTTGTGCATGAGTGCAGCTATGACGAGAACAAGACCCGCAGACAGGACATTGAGATTTATTATTCTTTTGTTGGCAAGGTGGACTTGCCCGAATAACCGCCCGACCTATCCGACACAATGCGCAAGTGCCGGATAGGAACGGCAAAATTTTTTACACTTCTTTTACTTCTTTATCTCACTTGAGCAAAGAGCCAGGGCATGAAGCAGCTTATGGCGGGCGGCGGCGTTGCCCTTATCGGCATGACCCTTGTACCGCTGCTTTCCGGCTTGTTCGGTTAAGAAGCGCGGGTAAAGGCTTATGCAGAGCATACTTGACGCGATTAACGAATGGATAAAGGAAATCCTCATAGGAGCCATAAACGGTAATCTGTCAACTATGTTCGGGGACGTAAACGAGAAAGTCGGCACTATCGCCGCAGAGGTAGGGCAGACCCCGCAAGGGTGGAACGCAAATATATTCTCCATGATACAGACCCTTAGTGAGAATGTAATCGTACCCATTGCGGGGCTTGTCATTACCTACGTCCTATGCTATGAGCTTATCAGCATGGTAACGGAAAAGAACAATATGCACGACGTTGACACTTCCATGTTCTTCAAGTGGGTGTTCAAGGCGTTTGTGGCAGTCTACCTTGTGACGCACACCTTTGACATCACTATGGCGGTGTTCGATATGGCGCAGCACGTTGTTTCCGGCGCGGCGGGGGTAATCGGCGGCAGCACAGAGATTGATGTTGCCGCCGCCCTTGCTTCCATGCAGGACGGGCTTGACGCTATGGAAATCCCCGAACTGCTCTTACTTGTCATGGAAACAAGCCTTGTGAGCTTGTGCATGAAAATCATGTCCGTACTGATAACCGTTATCCTCTACGGGCGCATGATAGAGATTTACCTTTACTGTTCGGTATCGCCTATCCCGTTTGCAACAATGACGAACCGGGAATGGGGGCAGATAGGAAACAACTACCTCAAATCCCTGTTCGCTATCGGTTTTCAAGGCTTCCTCATTATGATATGCGTCGGCATTTACGCGGTTCTGGTAAACAACATGATAATAGCGGACAATCTGCACAGCGCGATATTCTCCCTTGCAGCCTATACCGTTATCCTCTGTTTCTCCCTGTTCAAATCCGGCGCACTGGCGAAGTCGATATTCTCCGCGCATTAGCGGCGTGTCAAGGGCAGGGTGGAGATTTTCAGAGCGAAGCGGCGAAAATACGACCCGACCTTGACGCGGATAAC
The DNA here is from genome assembly GCF_003470905.1 of Roseburia sp. AM23-20. Lineage (NCBI taxonomy): Bacteria > Bacillati > Bacillota > Clostridia > Lachnospirales > Lachnospiraceae > Roseburia > Roseburia sp. AM23-20. Next base: position 45,841 of record NZ_QRHS01000004.1, on the reverse strand, counting down.
CCCCATATAATACGGGCGGGCAAAGGGCATAGATTGACCTTTGCCTTGATTACCCTTATGGGAAGTTACAGCAACACCAAACCCAGAGAAAGGAGGTTTTCACTTGGCGTATGTACCCGTACCCAAAGACTTATCCAAAGTCAAGACAAAAGTAGCGTTCAACCTTACCAAACGGCAGATTGTATGTTTTGCGGCGGCTCTCCTGTTCGGCTTGCCGCTTTTCTTTCTGCTCAAAGACAGCACAGGCACAAGCCTTGCGTCTATGGCTATGATTGCCGTCATGCTGCCCTGTTTCCTCTTTGCCATGTATGAGAAGCATGGACAGCCCCTTGAAGTGGTGGTGAAGAACATCATTCAGACGAAATTCATAGCCCCCAAAGAACGACCATACAGGACAGACAACTTTTATTCCGTCTTAGAACGGCAGAGAAAACTTGAAAAGGAGGTATCAGCGATTGCAAAAGGAAACACGAAGAAACAGCGCGGCGGGAAGCGCAAAGCCTAACCCGCCCCGCAAGCTCACCCGCGCCGAGAAAAAGCAGATTGCGGAAATCATCAGACAGGCAAAGGGCGACGGGAAAGCGCACACCGCGCAGCAGACAATCCCTTATATCCAGATGTACCCGGACGGTATCTGCAAGGTTACGGGACGGAAATACTCAAAGACCGTCGCCTTTGAAGATATTAACTATCAGCTTGCACAGGCAGACGACAAGACCGCCATTTTTGAGAACTGGTGCGACTTCCTCAACTACTTTGACGCTTCCGTTTCGGTGCAGCTCTCTTTCATCAATCAGGGGACGCAGCGCGGCGAAGCGGAAAAGGCGGTCAATATCCCGGCACAGGAGGACGCTTTCAATTCTATCCGCACAGAATACCGGGATATGCTGAAAAACCAGCTTGCAAAGGGCAACAACGGGCTTGTCAAAGCAAAATATATCACCTTTGCCATTGAAGCCGACAGTCTGGGCGCGGCGAAATCCCGCCTTGCCCGTATCGAAACGGACGTACTCAACAACTTTAAGCTCTTGGGCGTGTCTGCCCGCCCCATGACAGGCTATGAACGCCTTAAAATGCTGCATGGCATTTTCCACCCGGAGGGCGGGCAGTTTGCCTTTGATTTTTCATGGCTTGCCCCGTCCGGGCTTTCCACAAAGGACTTTATCGCCCCGTCCTCTTTCCGTTTTGGCGAGGGGCGGTATTTCCGCATGGGGCGCAAAATCGGCGCGGTTTCATTCCTTGAAATCCTTGCGCCGGAATTAAACGACCGTATCTTATCTGACATTCTGGACTTGGAAACGGGCGTTATCGTCAATCTGCATATCCACAGTATCGACCAGACCGAAGCCATAAAGACAATCAAGCGGAAAATCACCGACCTTGACAAAATGAAAATCGAAGAACAGAAAAAAGCGGTACGCAGCGGCTACGACATGGATATAATCCCGTCCGACCTTGCCACTTTCGGCAGCGAAGCGAAGAACCTCTTACAGGACTTGCAGAGCCGGAATGAAAGAATGTTCCTCTTGACGTTCCTTGTGGTGAACATGGCAGACACAAAAAGGAAACTGGAAAATGACGTATTCGCGGCGGCGGGCATTGCACAGAAGAACAACTGCGCCTTAACCCGCCTTGACTACCAACAGGAAGCGGGGCTTATGTCCTCTGTACCGCTTGGGGAGAACCTTATCCCCATTCAAAGAGGGCTTACCACGTCAAGCACCGCTATCTTTATCCCCTTTATCACGCAGGAGCTTTTTCAGACGGGCGCGGCTTTGTACTATGGCTTAAACGCCCTTAGTAACAACATGATACTCTGCGACCGCAAGCAGCTAAAGAACCCCAACGGCTTAATCTTGGGTACGCCGGGAAGCGGGAAATCCTTTGCCGCCAAACGGGAAATGACAAACGCTTTCCTCATTACCGACGACGACATAATTATCTGCGACCCGGAAGCAGAGTATTTTTCCCTTGTGCAGCGGCTTGACGGGCAAGTGATACGGTTATCGCCTACGGGCAAGGGCATTGACGGGAAGCCCCAGTATGTGAACCCTATGGATATTAACCTCAATTACAGCGAGGACGACAGCCCCCTTGCGCTGAAATCCGACTTTATCCTCTCCCTCTGCGAGCTTGTCATAGGCGGCAAGGAGGGCTTGCAGCCCGTCGATAAGACCGTCATTGACCGCGCTGTTAGGAACGTGTACCGCCCTTTCCTTGCAGACCCCGACCCGGAGAAAATGCCTATCTTGGGCGACCTCTACAACGAGCTTTTGAAGCAGCCGGAGCCGGAAGCGGCGCGTATCGCGGCGGCGTTGGAGCTTTATGTTTCCGGGAGCCTTAACGTCTTTAACCACAGGACGAATGTAGAGCTTTCAAACCGCCTTGTCTGCTTTGACATCAAGCAGCTTGGGAAGCAGCTCAAAAAATTAGGTATGCTCATTGTGCAGGACCAGGTATGGAACCGCGTCACCGTCAACCGGGCAGAAAGGAAATCCACCCGGTATTTTATGGACGAATTTCATCTTCTCTTGAAAGAGGAACAGACCGCCGCCTATTCCGTTGAAATCTGGAAGCGTTTCAGAAAATGGGGCGGCATACCCACAGCAATCACGCAGAACGTCAAAGATTTGCTTGCTTCCCGCGAAGTGGAGAATATCTTTGAAAACTCTGATTTTGTCCTCATGCTCAATCAGGCGGCGGGCGACCGGGCTATCCTTGCAAAGCAGCTCAACATCTCCCCGCAGCAGATGAAGTATGTCACCCACACCGAAGCGGGCGAGGGGCTTATCTTCTACGGGAACGTGGTGCTGCCCTTTGTAGACCGCTTCCCGAAAGACACCGAGCTTTACCGGGTAATGACGACGAAGCCGGAGGAAGTGGGCGAAGCATGAACGGGCTGAAAACTGACACAATCATCAACCGGGACGCGCTCTATGCCTTGCGGGAGCTTCCAGAGGAAAGCGTACACTGTTGCGTCACAAGCCCGCCCTACTATGCGCTTAGGGATTACGGGCTTGATATGCAGATTGGGCGGGAGGACACGCCGGAGCAGTACATTGACAGGCTGACCGAGGTTTTCCGCGAGCTGCGCCGGGTACTGCGTTCTGACGGTACGCTCTGGCTGAATATCGCGGACACCTACTGCGGCACAGGAAATAAAGGCTACCATGCAGACCCGAAGAACCCGAAAGGCAGAAACGGACAGCAGATTGCAAGAAACAACCGCGTTTCCGGCTGCAAACAAAAGGACTTAATCGGTATCCCTTGGCTTTTAGCCTTTGCCCTACGCGCTGACGGGTGGTATTTACGGAGCGACATTATCTGGCAGAAAGAAAACCCCATGCCGGAGAGCGTGAAAGACCGCCCTACCCGCTGCTATGAACATATCTTTCTGCTTACGAAGTCAAAGAAGTATTTTTATGACGCAGCCGCCATAGCCGAGCCGTTAGCCCCCACAACGGCGGCGCGGTACCGCACCGGGCGCAGCGCGGGACAGAAATATGCGGACGAAGTACCCGGACAGGGGAACGTACAGGGGCTTAACCGGGCGCGAAGCGGCAGCTACTACGACGAAGCCCTCATGCCGACCATGCGGAACAGGCGGGACGTGTGGCTTATCAATACCGTTCCCTACAAGGGCGGGCATTTCGCCGCGTTCCCGCCAAAACTTGCCGAAACCTGTATCAAGGCGGGCTGTCCGAAAGGCGGCGTTGTGCTTGACCCCTTTTTCGGCAGCGGCACGACGGGGGCAGCCGCAAAGCAGCTTGACAGGCATTATATAGGCATTGAGATAAACGCCGAGTATTGCGCCCTTGCAAGGGCGCGGATTGGAGGGACAGACACATAAAACAATATAAGGCGCGTGAAAAAGTCACGCAGAAAATGACCCGCGAGGGGGCTGTCGAGGTAAACGCCGCTACCGGGAAAAAGAAACGTATCAGCAAGCGGATAAGGGACGCGGACTTTGCAAAGACCGAAGCCCCACCGCAGCCGGAACAGGCAGCGCAGCCCCTACCGGGCGGCGCAACTTCCCCGCCCTTAACCGACACGCCGCCGCTTCCCCATGCGCCGGGGGCAGAACGGGAACAGGACACCGCAGCAGCCGAGCGCGTCTTGGAACGTATCGACGGGGCGCGTACCAGAAAGGCGAGCAAAAAGGCGGCGAGGAAAGCACAGGCAGAAGCCACAGCAAAAGAAAAATCTTCCCGCTTGCAGTTTACCGACGAGGAACGGGCAACGCCGGAGCTTGAAAGGTATATCCGAAAATCGGACAAAGCAGCCGACCGTCTGGACGCGGCAAAGGCGGCTATCCCCAAAGAAAAGAAACTTGTACGGGAGCGCACCTTTGATGAAGCCACCGGGAAAGGCAAGACCCGCCTACATTTTGAGGAACAGGAAAAGCCCATAGGAAAGAATAAGCCCCACAATAACCCGCTATCCCGCCCCGCACAGGAAGCGGGTATTTTCGTCCACAACAAGATACATTCCGTTGAAAAGGACAATTCCGGCGTTGAGGGGGCGCACAAATCCGAAGAACTGGCAGAGCGCGGCGCAAAGTACGGGGCGCGGAAAGTCAAGGAGGGCTACCACAGCCACAAGCTCAAACCCTACCGGGCGGCGGCAAAGGCAGAGAAAGCGGCGTTCAAGGCGAATGTGGATTTCCAGTACCACAAAGCCCTACATGACAATCCGCAGATTGGGGGCAACCCCCTTTCCCGCTTCATGCAGAAGCAGCAAATCAAGCGGCAGTATGCAAAGGCGGCAAGGAAAAACGGCGCAAAAACGGCACAGAAAGCCGCAGAGAACACCCGCAAGGCAGCGAAGAAAACAGCCGAGGAAACAAAGAAAGCGGCGGCGTTTGTGGCAAGGCACCCGGCGGGCGTTTGTATCGCCGTTGCCGCGCTGCTCTTATTCATTATGATTTCGGCGGGGCTTTCCTCTTGCGGCTCTATGTTCTCCGGCTTGATGAACGGCATTGTCGGGACTTCCTACACGTCGGAGGACAGCGACCTTGTGGCGACGGAGAACAATTACGCCGCAAAGGAAAACGAGCTTCAGCAGCGGATTGACAATATCGAGCGCGACAATCCGGGCTATGACGAATACCGCTATGACCTTGACAGTATCGGGCATAACCCCCATGAATTAGCGTCCTACCTCACCGCGCTTTTCCAGACCTACACCCCGCAGAGCGCACAGGCAGAAATAAACCGCGTCTTTGATATGCAGTACACTTTGACGCTGACGGAAGAAATCGAAGTGCGCCACAGGACGGAAACCCGCACAGGCACACGCACCGTCACCGACCCGGAAACGGGAGAAACCTCTACGGAAACCTACGAATACGAGGTTGACGTTGCCTATAACTATTACATTCTCAACGTGAAGCTGACAAACAAGCCTGTTTCCGAGATTGCGGAGGAACTTCTTACGCCGGAGCAGCTTGAAATGTACCGCGTCTATCTGGAAACAAGCGGCAACAAGCCGCTGATTTTCGGCGGCGGTTCTCCCGATACGGGCGCGTCCGAGGATTTAAGCGGCGTACAGCTTGTGAACGGCACACGCCCCGGCAACACCGCCATTGTAGAGCTTGCGAAGCGGCAGGCCGGAAACGTGGGCGGGCGGCCTTATTGGAGCTGGTACGGCTTCAACAGCCGCGTGGAATGGTGCGCCTGTTTCGTTTCGTGGTGCTACGGACAGGCGGGGCTATCGGAGCCGCGCTTTGCCGGGTGCCAGTCACAGGGCGTACCGTGGTTCCAGTCACGCGGGCAATGGGGTGCGAGGGGCTATGCGAATATCGCCCCCGGCGACGCTATCTTTTTCGACTGGGACGGGGACGGGAGCGCAGACCATGTAGGGCTTGTTATCGGGACTGACGGGGAGCGCGTCTATACCGTCGAGGGCAATTCCGGCGACGCTTGCAAGATAAAGAGCTATCCCGTTGACTATGGCTGTATCAAGGGCTACGGCTTAATGAATTGGAACTAAAAACTGAAAATCTGAAAGGAGAAATTGATTTATGGCTATGAATAAGATTGAACGTATCGACAAGGAGATTGCAAAGACCCGCGAGAAAATCACCGAGTACCAGAATAAATTAAGGGGGCTTGAAGCGCAGAAAACCGAAGCGGAAAATCTGCAAATCGTACAGCTTGTGCGCTCCATGCGCCTTTCCCCGCATGAGCTTTCCGCTATGCTGAAAGACGGCGGTATTCCGGGCATGGAATCCGCGCCGGGCTACCCCGCAGAACCCGCAGACCACGACACCGAAGAAATGGAGGACACCGAGAATGAATAAGAAAATCCTTAGAACCTTGACCGCACTCTGCGCCGCCCTCATGCTGACGGGCGGCTTTTCCGTCACCGCCTTTGCACAGACCCCGGAGGGCGAGGACGCCACCGACGACAGCGGCGTTGTCTATGAGGAACCCCAAAAGGAAGAACCCCTTACCCCGGACGGGAACGCGACCCTTGTAGACGATTTCGGCGGCAACAAGCAGCTTATCACAGTGACGACCAAAAACGGCAATTACTTCTATATCCTCATTGACCGGGACGACGAGGGCGAGAACACCGTACATTTCCTTAATCAAGTGGACGAAGCCGACCTTATGGCACTCATGGAGGACGGAAGCACCGAAACAGCAGCCCCGCCCGCTGTTTGCAGTTGCACCGATAAATGCGAGGCCGGGAAAGTGAATGTGAGCTGCCCCGTCTGCAAGGACAACATGACCGCTTGCAGCGGCAAGGAAGCGGAGCCGGAAACCGAGGAACCGCCGGAGCAGCCCAAAGAGAAAAGCAATACGGGCGGGCTTGTGCTTTTCCTTGTCGTGGCACTTCTTGGCGGCGGGGGCGCACTCTACTATTTTAAGTTTATGAAGCCGAAGCAGAGCGTCAAGGGCGGCACCGACCTTGAAGATTTCAACTTTGACGACTACGACGAGGACGAGCCGGAGCCGGACGATGGGGAGGGCTTGGACGTTCCCGAAGATGAAGAAGCGGAGGACAGGGACGCATGACGCTTTTCACCGAGAACCCTTTAGAAAGAATGATGATACAAAGACCCACCGGGCGGCGTGACAATGCGCCGCCCGTTCCAAAATCCCCGGCGTGTATGCGCTGCCCTTATAAGGCGCAATCCCCCTGTATCGGCTATTGTCTGAAACAGGCACAGGAGAAGAAGCATACCGCGCCGGAACGCTGAAAGGAGGATTTTTTCATGGCACTTAGACTTGTGATTGCAGAAAAGCCGAGCGTGGCGCAGACTATCGCCGCCGCGCTTGGCGTTAAGGGAAAACAGGACGGATATATCGAGGGCGGCGGCTACCTCATTTCATGGTGCGTCGGGCATTTGGTACAGCTTGCGGAAGCCGCCGCCTACGGGGAGCAGTACAGGAAATGGCAGCTTGACAGCTTACCCATTCTGCCGGAGGAATGGCAGTACGCCGTTGACCCGGACAAGGGGAAGCAGTTTGCGACCTTAAAGGAGCTTATGCACCGCACCGACGTTTCGGAAGTGGTGAACGCTTGCGACGCGGGGCGCGAGGGAGAATTGATATTCCGCTTTGTCTACGAAGTGGCGGGCTGCAAGAAGCCCATGCGCCGCTTGTGGATTTCCTCAATGGAGGACGGGGCAATCAAGGCGGGCTTTGCTTCCCTCAAAGACGGGCGGGAATATGACGCGCTCTTTGCGTCTGCCCTCTGCCGCGCAAAGGCTGACTGGCTTATCGGCATTAACGCCACCCGGCTTTTCTCATGCCTGTATGGAAAGACCTTGAACGTGGGGCGCGTCCAGACCCCGACCTTGAAAATGCTCACCGACCGGGACGCGGCTATCTCCCATTTCCAGAAAGAGAAATATTACCATGTGCGTCTTGACTTATCCGGCGCGGAAGCGGCAAGCGAGAGGATTTCCGACAAGGCAGAAGCCGACGCGCTGAAAGGGGCTTGCGAAGCGGGAAAGGCGGTATGCGTTTCCCTCACCAGAGAGAAGAAAACCGCAGCCCCGCCAAAGCTCTTTGACCTTACCTCTTTGCAGCGGGAAGCGAACCGCATTTTCGGCTACACCGCGAAGCAGACCCTTGACCTTGCACAAGCCCTTTATGAAAAGCAGCTGTTGACTTATCCGAGGACGGACAGCAGCTTCCTCACCGACGACATGGGCGATACCGCAGCGGGCATTATCACGCTGCTTTGTGAAAAGCTCCCCTTTATGGCGGGCGTGGGCTTCACACCGGGGATTGCAAAGGTATTAGACAGCAAGAAAGTATCAGACCACCACGCAATCATTCCCACTATGGAGCTTGCAAAGACAGAACTTGCCGCGCTGCCGGAAAGCGAGAGGAATATCCTCACCCTTGCGGGGGCGCGTCTGCTCTCTGCTACCGCCGAGCCACATATCTTTGAAGCGGTTACGGCGGTTTTCTCATGCGCCGGGACAGACTTCACCGCAAGGGGAAAGACCGTACTTTCGGACGGTTGGAAAGAGATTGAACGCAGATACCGGGCGACGCTGAAAAGCAAACCCGACCCGGAGGACGGGGAAAATGAGGGTGTGACGCTGCCGGAGCTTTCCGAGGGACAGAGCTTTGAAAAACCCGCCGCAAAAGTAACGGAGCATACCACAACGCCGCCGAAGCCCCACAGCGAAGCGTCGCTTCTCTCTGCTATGGAACGCGCCGGGAACGGGGACACCGACCCGGACGCGGAACGCCGGGGGCTTGGCACTCCCGCCACCCGCGCCGCAGTCATTGAAAAACTGGTAAAGGGCGGCTTTGCGGAGCGTAAGGGCAAGCAGCTTATCCCCACACAGAACGGAGCCGCCCTTATATCAATCTTGCCGGATATGCTCACTTCCCCGCAGCTTACCGCAGAATGGGAAAGCAATCTGACGCAGATAGCAAAGGGAGCCGCAGACCCCGGAGAATTTCTGTCCGGCATTGAAGCTATGGCGCGGGAGCTTGTGCAGACACACGCCGCAGCACTGGACGGGAAAAAGGATTTATTCAGAGAGGAAAAGCCCTCTATCGGGAAATGCCCCCGTTGCGGTTCCCCCGTTCATGAGGGGAAGAAAAACTACTATTGCAGCAACAGGGAATGTGCCTTTGTCATGTGGAAGAACGACCGTTTCTTTGAGGAACGCAAGACCGCTTTTTCCGCGAAGATTGCCGCCGCGCTCCTTAAATCCGGCAAGGCGAATGTGAAGAAGCTCTATTCCCCGAAAACAGGCAAGACCTACGACGGGACTATCGTTTTAGCTGACACTGGCGGGAAATACGTCAACTACCGTATCGAAGTGCAGAAGAACTAAAAACTGGAATAGCAAGCATAGGAAGCGGGTACCCACTTCCGTAAATCCCCGTTACGACGCTGACGCGCCGGACGGGGATTTTGCTTGTTGGGAAGTTTCCCAAACCCTCTTTTGCGGAGGGCTTCACCCTCTGAAAATCTTCAAAAAACTTTGGCAGAAATGCGGGTGTGCCGTAGTAGGCTATGCAGCCAAAAAATGCAGCTTATGACGCTGCCCCAGAGAAAGGAGGTTTTTCAACTATGGCAAGTTTACGGGACACCGTAAAGGACTATCAGGACGAGCTTAGGGACGGTATCGCATGGGTGGCGTTCTGGAAACAGGGGCGTTCATGGAACGCGGAATATTTTCATCTTGATATGGACGATACGCTCTACCCGGAGGACAGGAGCCGGTTAGAGGAAATCAAAAGCACCGACCCCGCCGCCGTTATCCTTAACGGCTACTATTGCGGGCATTTAGGCGAGGATATGAGCCTTGACGAGCTGACCGCCGGAGTGCGCTACCACTACGAAAACAGCATGAACGATATTGACGGTTTTATCGGGGCGCATGACGACAGGCTTCCCCCGGAGGTTATCGAGGAAGCAAGAGCCACCGCCCATGAAGCGGGGCTTCCCTTTTCCGAAAACCCCTACCGGGACGGGGAGGATTTTAACCCCTATGTATTTGACGGGAGCATGAGCATTGAAGATTTTGAGCTTATGCACCGCATGATGGAACAGGAAAGGAGAGAAAAAATGAGCGAGCAGTTTTCGATTTTGATTGACAGCCGCACCCGCTTTGAAACAGGCGAACCGGGCGGCGTGTGGCTTCCCATGCCGACTACAACGCAGCAGCTTCACGCGGCTATGGAAAGCGTCGGCATTACCGCAGACAACCCACAGGATTTTTTCATCAATGGATTTGCCAACACCGAGCAGCAGCCCTTTGACGTGCCGCTTGCCGTTATCCAGAGCGCGGGGATTGACGAGCTGAACTATCTGGGGAAGCTCTTGGAAATGCAGAGCGACGAGGACAGGGACAAGTTTACGGCGGCGGTGACGCTTGGGGAACGCGCCGGGAACATCAAAGACCTTATCAACCTTGCACAGAACCTTGATTGTTACTGGCTCTATCCTACCGTACAGAGCGAGGAAGATTACGGCTATTACCTTATCGACGAGCTGGACGAATTGGAGCTTCCCGAAGAAGCGAAAAAGTATTTCATGTATGAGGAATACGGGCGGGACGCAGCTATCAATGACGGGGGACGCTTTACCGACCAGGGCTATATCTACAACAACAAGAACACCTTTACGGAGTGGTACAACGGGCGCGAAAGCGATATTCCCAAAGAGTATAAAGTAATGAGCTTCCCACAGGCAGAACGCCCCGACCCGTCAAAGGTAGAAATGGACGCAGCCGCGCCGGGGCAGAGAACGGCACAGTCCGCAGAGCAGCCACAGGAGCCGCGCCCGGTTATCCCTATCGTGCTGACGAGCGAGAAGCCCGCCGAAAAGCTCAAAGAGATTACCGACCGTCTGGAACAGGGCATTACGGAACTCTTTGACAGCGAGCGTTACAAGGAATATCTGCGCGTCATGTCAAAATTCCATAATTACAGCTTCAACAATACGCTGCTTATCGCCATGCAGAAGCCGGACGCTTCCCTTGTGGCGGGCTTTTCCGCTTGGAAGAATAATTTCGGGCGCAACGTGATGAAAGGGCAAAAGGGGATTAAAATCATTGCCCCGTCGCCGTTCAAAATCAGACAGGAAGTGGAGAAGATAGACCCGCACACACAAAAGCCCATTATCGGCAAGGACGGAAAGCCCGTCACCGAGGAAAAGGAAATCAAGATACCCGCCTACAAGGTAGTGTCTGTTTTCGACGTTTCCCAGACCGAGGGAAAGGAGCTGCCGGACATTGCGGTGGACGAGCTGACGGGCGACGTTGACCGCTACAAGGATTTTTTCGCAGCCCTTGAAAAGACTTCCCCCGTCCCTATCGCCTTTGAGAATATCGAGGGCGGCTCTCATGGCTACTACCACTTGGAGGACAAGCGCATTGCTATCAACGAGGGCATGAGCGAATTGCAGACCTTAAAGACCACCATTCACGAAATCGCCCATGCGAAGCTGCACGACATTGACCTCAACGCGCCCAAAGATGAACAGCAGCCCCGCGTTGACCGCCGCACCCGCGAAGTCGAAGCGGAAAGCGTCGCCTATACCGTCTGCCAACATTACGGGCTTGACACGTCGGACTACTCTTTCGGCTACGTCGCCGGGTGGAGCAGCGGGCGGGAGCTGTCCGAACTGAAAAGCTCCCTTGAAACGATACGCAGCGCAGCCGCCGAGATTATCAATTCCATAGACGAAAATCTTGCGGAACTGCAAAAGGCACAGGACAAGGAGCAAACCGCCGGACAGGAGCAGCCCACCAGAGAGGAACAGGCAGCCGCGCCGGAGCAGCCGCAGCCGGAAGCCCCGGAAAAGGCAGATACAGCCGGGAAAGAGAAGCCGGAGCCGGAAGCAGACGCACCGGGGAAATCCGGCGCACAGGAAAAAGCGGACGCAGCCCCGAAAGAAGCCTTTACCCCGGAAACGATTTACAGAGTGCGCCGGAACCCTTACGGCGACAGCCGGGAAAACAGCTACCTCTTGCAAGCCTATGTGACACAGGAGAACGGGCGGGCGAAAATGGGCGACGTTCTTTTCGCCGGAACGCCGGAGAAATGCCGCGAGCTTATGGGGCAGCTCAAAAGCGGGGAGCTGACCGAGGGCGACGTAAAGCAGCTCTACGCAAAGGCACAGGAAACGGCAAAGACCGCCGAGCCGGACAAGGACACCTTTTCCATTTACCAGATAAAAGGCGGGGACGAAACAAGGGACTTGCGCTTTGAGCCTTACGACCGCCTGCAGGCGGCGGGGAATGTGGTTGACAGGGCGAACTATGAGCTTGTCTATTCCGCGCCCCTTGCGCCGGGGACTTCCCTTGAAGATATTTATACCCGTTTCAATATCGACCACCCCAAAGACTTTAAGGGACACAGCCTTTCCGTTTCCGACGTGGTAGTGCTTCATCAGGACGGACAGGACGCGGCGCACTATGTTGACAGCGCGGGTTTCCGGCAAGTGCCGGAGTTTTTACAGGAGCAGAAACAGCTTACCCCGGACGACTTGGAAACGGGCGAAACTGTCAAAACATCGAGAGGGACTTTCCATGTAACCGCCATGAGCCGGGAGCAGATAGAAGCCGCCGGATATGGCTTTCATCATCAATCCGACGACGGAAAGTATCTGATTATGGGGAACGGGACGCGGGCGTTTGCCGTTGCCGCAGAGCAGCCGGAAAAGGCAAACCCTTTGAAGCACGTCGAGGACACCGTAGAGCAGAACGACAACAACTTTGACGGTATCATCAACAACACCCCTACCGTTGACGAACTGGAAGCAAAGGTCAAGGCGGGAGAAACGATTTCCCTTGTTGACCTGGCTAATGCGGTCAAAGCCGACAAGGAGCGCGTCAAGGGAGCGAAGCCGGAAAAGAAGCCCTCTATCCGGGCGCAGCTTAGAGCCGACAAGGAAAAGGCGCAGAAGAAAAACGCAAAGCAGAAGTCACAGGACTTGGAAAGGAGCTGACCCATGCCGGAACAGAGCAGATTTGAAAACGTGGATTTGTTCGCTTCCCTTGAAGCGATTATGAAGCAGAATACAGGCTTTTACCAGAGCGACTTGGAGATTGACAAGGAGATTATCGCAAAGGCGGCGGCAAGCCCCCACAGGGAGGACAAGACCCTTTTGTGGTTCTGCCGCCCGTCCGGGACGCATTGCTTTAGGGAGCGCGACGTTTTCCTAAAGGACACCGCGCCCCACAATGCATGGCGTTTCTACATGGAGCAGACAAGCGACCGCGTACTTGCCTATGCAATCGAGCTGACGGGAAAGGAGCGCGGGAAAATCAAGGGCAATCTGTATGAGCTTGACTATTCCCGCCATTATGAGCGCGTCAAGGAAAAGGAGCTGCCCGCCGATACGGTGAAGCTGTTTTATGAGCGTGGGGAAAGGGTACAGAAAGCCGGGAGATATTTTGACGGAACCCCAGACCCGCAGCTTGGGAAGTTTGAACGCTTTGAAGCCGTACCCAACGACCCGGACGCGCTGCAATCGCTCTTACAGGAAGAACGGCGCAGCCGGGAGCAGCTTCCGCCGGGAGATTTCAAGGCGCATATCGCCGCATTGCGGGACGGGCTGATTGAAACGGAAGCGCGGCGCATTGTGTGGGAAATGAAGCGGCACGACACGCCGAACAGCCCAAACAAGACCCATTTCATGGTAGAGCTTTCCCCGGCGTTCATGCAGCTTGCGGCTACAAAGGACACTGACCGTCTTTTCTCCATGCTGCCCTACAAGACCCTTTCCTTTTCCAAAATCGAGGGCAGACATGGGACGTATGCGCTGATTGACAAGAGGGAGAACCGGGACAGGGAGATACGGAAGCCCCGCCCCTCTATCCGGGCGCAGCTTAAAACAGACAAGGCAAAGACCGCCCCGAAAAAGGCGGCGGCAAAGAATAAAAATCACGATTTGGAGGTGTGAACATGACAAAACTGACCGTAGAAGAAACAAACCTTTTGAGCATTTACAAGACCGGGAGCCGACAGGGGCTTATCGTCGCCATGAACGCCGCGCTGCCCTTTATGGACGGGGAAATGCGGGGCTTTGCTGCCCGTACCCTCTCCAAAGTGGAAGCCATGACCGAAGCGGAGTTTGCGGGGCTTCCCATTTACGCCGCTGATGAAGTATGAGCGAGGTCAAGCGGCTGACGCCGCCCCAGAGCCGGAAAGTCAACGCCCTTGTGCGCCGGACGTGCTGCAACTGCGATAATGGAAACTGTATCTTACTGGACGACGGGGACGAGTGCGTATGTCCGCAGCTCATTTCCTATTCGCTTCTCTGCAAGTGGTTTAAGGTTGCGGTGCTTCCCGCTGATAAGCTGCTCTATGCGGAGCTTTACCAAACCGGGGACAGGAAGAAATGTACCGAGTGCGGCACGTCCTTTGCGTCAAGCTCTAACAGCGTCAAATACTGCCCCGACTGCCGGAAGCGTATCACCCGCAGACAGGCCGCCGAGCGCATGAGGAAAAGACGCGCCCCTGTTACGCAGTAGGCGCGGAAAATCCCTTGATTTGCAAGGCTTTCCGGGCGGGAAAATCGGATAGGCGATACTTTATACCTTTTCCCCCGAAAATGGCGTTCTATTGCGTAACATTTACCACAACAGCACCCACAAAAAGACAGGGCGCGGAAGTCATATACTGACTTTCCGCGCCCTGTTCTTTTTATTTCTTTGGCAAACATTTGTATGTATTTGTAATCCAATCATCAAATTTTTGACCCTTTTCAAATTCCATTACATCATACATTTCTGCCGCGATTGTTTTGAACGCTTCCTTGAATAATTGTAAATCTAATTCTTCCATTGATTTTTCACGTTTGATACGTAGAAAAACTTTAGTAAAGTCTTTTGTCTTAAAACCAATATCTTTACGTCCTAAGCGAATAGGATTTCCGCGGTAAGTAATCCCCATAGCTTGTGCTGCTCTAAATGCTTCCTCTTTAACTTTATAAACTTTGTCATGGAGAGCAAGACGAGTAATAACATCTCTTGATTGTTGACAATCATATTGTTTTAGTTCATTCAACGCAGCAAGCCTAATTTTCCATGATGATTTATTGTTTGCGTCTTTGACAAGCTGACTAATATTAGCTGGTGTTCCTTTTGTCATGTACTATCAAATCCTTTCAAAAGTTGTAGATAATTTTATTATACCACATACCGCTTTCTGTTTCTATACGAAAATCATTTTTTGCTTAATCAGTGTTCCATTCCCTTTTCCCGTTCCGGCTGTCTGTCTGCCTGTAAAATGTTGTCAATGTTCTGCTTGATAATGTCATATTCCCGGACTTTCTTTTTCAGCTTCCCATAGTCGGCGTAAAGGGCTTCTTTCTGCGCTTGAAGGGCTTCATACTCCGATTGCAGCGCGGCGAGGTTCGGGAGCTTTGCAATGCCCGTTGCTTTCAATGACCTTGCAGCGGCTTCATGTAAGATAATCGCCTGTTCCTGTCCGGCGCGGTATTTCTCCCTGTTCCTTGCCTTGCGGTATGCGTCATAGACGGGCTTTGTCTTTTGGTAGGTGGAAACATTCTTGATAAGCACCGCCATGTCCGCAAGCCGCTTTTCGGCGTTCTTCAATGCGTCTGCCGCCTGTCCGCTTTCCGCTGCCATTTCCTCAATCCGGCTAACTAAATCCGCGTACTGTTCAATCTTGTTTTCGGTGAGAAAGTTCATAGTCTTTGCCGCCTGTTTCAGATTGTGGATTTTCGCCCACTGTTCATAGCCCTTACTCTGCGCCGCCTTGATACTGTTCTCAATGTCGATAAGCAGCGAAACGCCGCGCTGCTCTCTGGGGGCTTTCGCCGCCTTTGTCCGTCTGCCCGCTATCCGTTCCCTTATGGCTTCCTCTGTATAGTCTGCGCCGAGGGTTTTTAGGCGGGTGAAGCGTTCCTGTCCGGGGGCGCGGCATGATACATATTTCCCCGGCTTTATCTCATAGCCCGCCGCCTGTAACCGCGTTAGCAATTCCTCAAAACTGGAAACTTGGGGGATAAGTGCGTCAACGGCGGTTTTCAGTTTGCCTTTCCAACTTGTACCCGTCTTTTCTGCCTGGTACTCTGCATAGCTCTTTCCCTTGCTGCCCTTGCCGGGGACGACGACGGACAAGCCATTTTCCCGGCACAGCTTGTCGCTCATGTTCCGTATACCGTAATAGCTCCTTTTGTTGGAATTGTATTTGTGGTGGTCTACGAAGTTCACCGCGCAGAAAATAATGTGGTTATGGATATGCCCCTTGTCAATGTGCGTCGTCACAACATACTCATGTTGCCCCTTTGTTACCGCGTCGGCAAGCTGCTTTCCGATTTCATGGGCTTTCTGATAATCCACTTCCCCCGGCTCAAAGGACTGTATCAGATGAAAGGCTAAATTGTTCCCCTTTTGGAGTGCTTGGGACAATGTATATTCAAACTCAATATCTGCCGTTTCATAGGAGCAGCCGAAAGAGGACACAAGCATTTTTCCGTCCGTCTTGTCCGGGTTTTCGATATAGTCAAGGGCTTTGCTTAGAGTGCTTTTAATAGGCTTAATCTTTGTAACCGCCATATCTCCGCAAGCACCCCCTTTATTTCCTCTATGTCCTCTTGGTATGCGTTCCCCGTCGCGTTTACGCGGCGTGCTATCTGGTTGACGTTGACACCGATTTTTTGTATCTCTGCGGTCATAGCCTTTATGTCGGCGTGGTCTATCTGAATGATATATCCGTCAATGGCAATCTTCCGCAGATACGCCGCCATGTTCCGGGTGGGTACGAGCTTCATTTTTTCCAGTATTAAATCCCGTTCCGCTTCCGTCACTCTGAATTTGATTTGTACCGTCCTTTTGCGTCCGTCCATGTATTCGCTCCTTTCCTTTCCGTTCCGAGGGTTTGGGACACTTCCCAACAAGCAATTTTCAACCGACGCGCCGCAGCGCGGGAGGGGGAAAATACGGAAGTGGGTACCCGCTTCCTATGCTTGCTACGAATGTTTTTATCCTTTAGGCTCTTATCCCCTACTACGGAGAAAAAGCGATTTTGCCAAACTTCCGCAAAAGAAAAACGCTGCAATCTCAAAAAAGATTACAACGCTCTCTAAATCCTGTTCAGTTTTAAGCCGGACATTCCTATTCGCCCTCTTTTTCGACTTCGGAAATCTCTTTTGCCGTTGCGGTCACAATCCGTATGCCTGTATCGCTCATACCGTCAAGGAGCGCGTCAAGCTGCCGCCGCTTTGTGTCCTTTGCAGCGGGCGTGTCTAACAGGAATTGGTCTACGGATATATGGTAACGCTGTATCAGCTCAAAGAATATCTGTAAACTTGGGTGCTGCCCCTTGTTCTCAATGTTCGCAAGGTAGCGCGGCGAGATAAACATTTCGTCGCCTACTTTCTTGCGGCTTTCCTTGCGTCCTTCACGCGCTGCCTTTATCGCTGCCTTTATCGCTGCCCCAAAAGCCTTGAAGTCGTATTTTGGTACTGGTCTTTTTGCCATAGTTATTCACCCTCTTACATTTTACTGTTCCCCTTTCTTCTTGGATATGTCTACATAGTTCTATCAGTTAGCCAAAATAATTCATATATATATATGTTGACAACAAGCTGCTTTTGTATATAATATTATATAAAAGGGGGGGAATGTTTATGTTACATAGCATGCGTATTCGATAAGCATTGAAATCAAAAAAGATTTTTCCCATTTTCAATATGGGCTTTTTTGTCATGCTTATTTTGCGTATGCTATACAACAAAACTAACGACGTATAGACATAGTATAAAAACTATGCCTTAATTTTGTTGTAGTATTATATGTATAAATGCAGGTCAATGCTCATGTTGAGAATTGACCTGCATTTTTTTGCGCAAAAGGAGAAATATTATGCTTGAAAAATATTGGATAAAATGTCCAATTTGTAACGGAAAGACGAGGGTTCAAGTATTTTATAATACGGTATTAAGAAATTTTCCTCTTTTCTGCCCTAAATGTAAATTAACGCATATCGTTGATGTTGAAAAACTAGAAATCATAATCAAAAACTCTGAAAAACAAACTTTTTAATTTTGAAAAGGAAGGATATTTAAATGAAACACTTACCTAAAAGTACACCTACGGAAATATTGAATGACCCATACGGATTTACTTACAAAGAAATGTCGGAAGTAATTGGAGAGGATAAAGCAAGAGCCTTATATACGGAATTGTATAAACAGCCATTTCACAAAGAAAATCTATCAATATCAACAAAAAAAGTCTATAAAAGTAGCGATACTGAAAAGTATGTTTATGAATTGAAAGATAACAGGTATATTGAAACGGTTTTTATTAAACGGCGAGATGGTGGGACTGTTTGCGTAAGTACGCAAGTTGGTTGTTCTGTTGGCTGTATTTTTTGTGAGTCCGGACGCAATGGTTTTGTTCGTAATCTAACACCGTCTGAAATTGTGCAGCAGGTTGTATTGATACGTCAAAAAGTAAATCGTATCGTTTTTATGGGAATGGGAGAACCTTTATTCAATTACGACAACTTGATTGCAGCAATCCATATTCTTCGAGATAGAAATGGACTTAACTTTCCAACCGACGGCATTACCGTATCAACAGTTGGTCCAGTTAATCAATTAAAAAAATTGCGCGAAGAACATCTAAAAATTCAGTTGACAATATCTTTACATGCAGCAACACAGGCTGCGAGAAACTGTATCATTCCTCATATGCACATGTACGCTATTGAAGATGTTGTTAAGCAAGCATTGTCCTATTCTCAAAGGCATAATCGAAAAGTGGTATTTGCGTATTTGCTTTTACCAGGTATAAATGACCGTTCCTCAGATATAAGGCAACTTGCAAAATGGTTTAAGGGCAAAAATGTTATGATTAACGTGCTGCAATACAACCCGACGAGTAATTCAAAAATTAGAGCACCACAAAAACAAGAAATGGTTGCGTTCAAACATCAATTAGAGCAAACAGGACTTGAAGTTACCATGAGAGTTTCTCATGGTAGAGAGATTAAAGCAGCTTGTGGACAGTTAGCTAATACATATAATAAAGCCAAAAAACAACAGAAATAATTTAATTAAAAGAGCCAGACGCACAGACGCAGAGCCGATAATATGCAGTTTGAAATACTGCTGTTATCGGCTCTTTTTTGATTTTAATTTGTGCCCCTAATAACCATATTGGAGCAAAATCAGAACTGTTGCTTGTCGTTCTTTGATTTCCGCAGCAGCTTTGAAAAATCAAAGCCGCCGTTTCTTTTTATCTTCTAATGAAATGACGCGGTATCACTGTTAAAAGCGGCGGCTAAAGGAGGTAGCCGCCATGAAGCACATACCCTATCGACAAAATCCGACGGTCATTGACATATCAAAAAAAGCCCGACCACCGCCGGGAACCTCTCTACCCTTGACTATGAACTGTCTAATCATCTAAATACTGCTTACAATACCTATACGCCTGTCCGGGCTTTTCGGACAGGCGTATTTTGCTGCTCAAAAAATTTTTTGAAAAAATTTCAAAAAATCTTCGGCGTTTTTCAAAAACGCCGTATTGCCCCGCGAAAAGGGGGAAGCACCACCAACTTTCCAACGAGAAAGGAGGTGAGAATGTGGAACCTAATAGCAGGGAGTTTTACAAACAATGTGCTTTTCAGAAGTTTTGTAATACGGTGCTGCACAATGAAGCGTGTGACGCTCACAGGGAGCTGCACAGGCATAAGGCAAGGGAAGTCACCTTTTCCGATTTGCCCTTAGACGAAGCGCGGCAGCTTCATACCTTTGATGAATATTTCAAACGGGAAACCGCCGAAACCGTCTTTGAGAAAGCCGGGAAGAAAATCACGCCGAAGCTGCTTCTTGAAGCAATCCGTACTTTGCCGGAAGAAAAGCGCAAAGCCGTACTCCTGTACTATTTCGAGGGAATGAACGACACCGAGATTGCGAAGTTGTTCAATACATCGAGAAGCACGATACAGTACAGGCGGACAAGCTCTTTTGAGAAATTAAGAAAATATCTGGAGGAAAATGCTGATGAATGGGACGAATGGTAACGAACCCGGCTACCCGGAAAATGCCCTTGTTCCCTATCCTGTCATTGTGGCAGCGACAAAGGGTGACCCGGACGCCATGAAGATTGTCTTGCAGCATTTTAGCGGCTACATAGCCCGCCTCTCCATGCGGAAGCTGTACGACGAGCGCGGGAACGTCTATTTCGGCGTAGACCACGACATTCGGGAACGGCTGCAAGCAAAACTGATGATGGCTGTCCTCACCTTTAGGACAGAGGAATAACCGCAACGGCGGCGGGACGCTTTCTCTCACCCCCTTTTCCGTTCCGCTGTTGACGCGGGTAGCACAGCCATTTTGAACCTTGAAAAAGAAAGCGGCGCAAGATAACGGCGGCGCAGCATAGGGCAAATCGGATACGTTCCTTTTGCGTCGAGCCATACGGCGGGTGCGCCATGACGCTATCCGGGCGAGGTTATCACCGCCCGGACAGCCGAGCGACCAACACCGCGCCGGAAAGCAAGTGTAGCGGTTTGCGGGCAACGACACGCAGAATATACAATGATACTTCCTTACAGCCACAGTCCGAGCGTTAAGAGCGTCGCAGGCAATGGGTAGGGCTGCATGAGAACCATGCCGGGGTGAAATTCCCATGAGGTTATGCTAATAACCGTCCGATTAAAGCCTTTGTTTTATTGAATAGTGGACTTGCTGCTATTCATAGACTGTATTATATGTTTGCGAAAGAAAGGGGGATTTTCTTTGACGCAAAACCAAACGCCCGTTACCACAACGGAGCATAAAATCGGAAAAGTTACTTACCTTGTATGTTCGTCTGCAAGTGAACGCGCAACGGACACACTGGATAAAAAGATAAAAAAGCTCATTCGCAAAGACATGGAGCTGAACCCCGCAAACGCCCGAAAATAGGGCGTTTCTTCACATTTTATACATGACACAGGCAGCGGTATGTGGTATAATATAGACAGTACAAATACCATGCTTGTCTGTCGTCGGAAAGGAGGACAAAATGTTACAGACAGACAAGATTACCGCTTTATATTGCAGATTGAGCCAGGAAGATATGCAGGCCGGGGAAAGCGAGAGCATACAGAACCAAAAGCTGATTTTACAAAAGTACGCTGACGAACACCACTTTTTCAATACGCGCTTTTTTGTAGACGACGGATTTTCCGGCGTGAGTTTCGAGCGTGAGGGGCTTCAAGCCATGCTGCATGAGGTTGAAGCCGGGAACGTGGCGACCGTCATAACAAAAGACCTTTCCCGTCTGGGACGCAATTATCTGAAAACCGGCGAACTGATAGAGATTGTTTTCCCCGAATATGAAGTGCGCTACATTGCCATTAACGACGGTGTAGACACAGCGAGGGAAGATAACGAGTTTACCCCTCTGCGGAACTGGTTCAACGAGTTTTACGCCCGCGACACCTCAAAGAAAATCCGGGCTGTTAAACAGGCAAAGGCACAGAAAGGCGAGCGTGTCAACGGCGAAGTGCCGTATGGTTACATAGCCGACCCAAACGACCGCAATCATCTATTGCCCGACCCGGAAACGGCGCACATTGTAAAACAGATTTTCGCTATGTATGTGCGCGGCGACCGTATCTGCGAAATCCAGAACTGGCTACGGGAACATGAGGTACTTACTGTTTCAGAACTGCGCTACCGTCGTTCCGGCAGTTGCCGCCACCCGCGCCCGCACCCGACCTGTATTTATAACTGGCCGGATAAGACACTGTATGATATTCTTGGACGCAAAGAATATTTGGGGCATACCATTACGGGCAAGAGCTATAAGGTATCTTACAAATCGAAAAAGACGAAAAAGAACCCGGAGGAAAAGCAATACTTTTTCCCCAACACGCACGAACCTTTGATTGACGAAGAAACCTTTGACCTTGCACAGAAACGGATTGCTACCAAACACCGCCCTACAAAGGTTGATGAAATTGACATTTTTTCGGGACTTCTCTTTTGTGGGGATTGCGGCTATAAAATGTATCTGCAACAGGGAGCCGGGACACTGGAACGCAAACACGCCTACACTTGCGGAAAGTACCGAAACAGGATAAGGACTGGCGAGCTTTGCACTACCCATTATATCCGAAAGAGCGTCCTTAAAGAACTTGTCCTTGCTGATTTACAGAGGGTGCTGTCCTATGTGAAAGAGCATGAACAGGAGTTTATCGAAACCGCCAACGAGTGCAGCGCAAAGGCAGTACAAAAGACGCTGACACAGCAGCGGAAAGAGCTTGACAAGGCGCAGAGCCGCATTAGCGAGCTGAACATCTTATTCCGCAAGCTCTACGAGGACAACGCTTTAGGGAAACTTTCTGATGAACAGTTTGCTTTTCTGACTTCCGGCTATGATGAAGAAAAAAAGACGCTGACCCGGAGGATTGCGGAGCTGTCACAGGAAATCGACAACGCCACCGAGCGCAGCGCGGACGTGAAAAGGTTTGTCGCACTGGTACGCAGATACACCGCCATTACCGAACTGACCTACGAAAACGTCCATGAATTTATTGACCGTATTCTTATTCACGAACTGGATAAGGAAACGAACACCCGCAAAATCGAAATCTTTTATAGCTTTGTCGGCAGAGTTGATACGGGCGACAAGCCTACCGAAAGTATCTCCTATTTCAGACAGATAGGAGCCGACGTAAAGAGTTATGCTATCTAACATACATCAAAAAGAGGTAAGATAACGCCCTCTGCAAAAAAGGTTACGTTATCTTACCTCAACAAATATAAAGTAAGAATTTATTGAATTAGTGGAAAAATACTGTATGGAACAATTTGAATAAAAAATTACACGGAGATCAGTGTGAAAAATAACATTTTTCACTCGCAAGATTTGTGCTTACGCACAAACTTGATATGCAAATAAAAACGTTGTTTTTATTAAAAAGACAGCGCAAGAATGGAGATTTTTATGGACAACAATAAAATTGATGAAGGATTACAGGGAAACGAAAAAATAGAGACTGCGATTGCGGCATTACAGCAGGAACCAAGCGAGGAGATGTTAGCACATACCCTGACTGTAATACGCAGGCGCATGAAAGAAGGCGGTCAGTTTATCATAGCGGTAGAACCGCCAAAGGGCGATGATCAGATGCAGGTGCAGGCAATACAGACACCAGACGGCAATCGCTGGTGGGCGGCATTTACCAGTTTCGAGGAAGAATTAAAGGGCAGCGGCAGTGTGATGTCCACATTTTTGACGGGGATGGAGCAGGCATTTCGCACCGTTCTCATGGCAGAAGAGGTTAATGGGATCATTGTAAATCCGTGGAATCGGACGATTATGTTAGATAAGAATCTGATACGGATCATACTTGGGGAACAGGAATAGTTTTATTATTTAATTGCAACAGCATTTATGCAGAAAATTTTGAATGATAGTTAATGGCTTACGAAAAAAGAGGAACAGGTGTTTTGTACCTGTTCCTCTTAAAATGCTTATTTTTGCGTTCGCCAATTAGCCAAAGTATCTATTTAATAATCCTTCGAACGCTTTACCATGACGAGCCTCGTCACGAGCCATCTCATGAACGGTATCATGGATTGCATCAAGGTTTGCAGCTTTTGCACGTTTTGCAAGATCAGTTTTTCCTGCTGTTGCGCCGTTCTCAGCGTCAACTCTCATCTGAAGGTTCTTCTTGGTGCTGTCTGTTACAACTTCACCGAGCAGCTCTGCAAACTTAGCAGCATGTTCTGCTTCTTCCCATGCAGCTTTTTCATAGTAGGAACCAACTTCCGGATAACCTTCACGGTAAGCAACACGAGCCATTGCAAGATACATACCAACTTCAGAGCACTCGCCCTCGAAGTTTGCTCTTAAATCAGATACGATATCTTCGCTTACGCCTTTTGCAACGCCTACAACGTGCTCAGCAGCCCATACTTTTTCACCTTCCTGTAATTTGAACTTCTCAGCTGGAGCTTTACATACCGGGCAGATCTCCGGAGCTGCATCGCCTTCATAAACATAACCACATACTGTACATACATACTTTGCCATAATCTTAATCTCCTTTTTGAAAAATATTATTTGTTTACTGTAATAGATTTCCCCGCTTATTTGAAATCTATTATTGTGTGCTTAAATTAATATCAGTAACTATTACTGATTTTAAATGAAAAACTTCTTTTTGTCAAGACTATTTTTACGTCATTTTTGAAGTTTTTGAGGGAAAACAATCAGGAAGTCTGTATTTTGCCTTTGCAGGAAGGGCATTTTCCATAAAAATATGTTACATGTCCTTCAATCTCGCCGTTAAAGTCCTGTGCGGCAAGAACATTGATATGATCCAGTCCTGTTACATTAAGATCCAGAACGCTTCCACATTCTTTACAGATAAAATGGTAATGTGGTTTTGGATTACCGTCAAAACGATCAGGTCCGATTCCTGTAGACAGCTTCTGGATCTCACCGATATCTGCAAGCAATGAGAGATTGCGGTATACCGTGCCAAGGCTGATATTCGGAAATTCTTCCTTGATATTCATATAGACGGTCTCTGCGGTAGGGTGGTCATAACGCGAGATTAAAAACTTCTTGATGGATTCCCGCTGCTTACTTCGTTTCAGCATTTTACCATCCTTTCTTAATAATAGTAATTGTTACTAAAATTATCATATGATAATTAATAAAAAAAGTCAACAGTATAATTTGACATAGAACAGAAAAATCAGCATATAAATAGAAAAAAAGTAACAGAGAGTGCCTATGGCGGGAATGAAACGGTTTATTACATATATATATGCCTATGAAAATACAAAAAAAGCAGGAAATACAGGATTTGCCCGAATCGAACTGCGTGGAGAAGAATGCAGATTAGAAATCCATCTGCGGGGTGTCTATGCGGCACAGACTCATTGTAAGATTTATCTGTTCCGTAAACAGGGCAGTGGGATAGAAGGAAGCCTGATTGGAGAAATGGATGTCCGTAATGGTGCAGGGGATTTTAGCGTAATTATGAAAACAGCACATATATCGACATCATTGCTTAGCTTTTTTGAGATGGAAGGAATTTTTTTGTGCAGTGAAGATGGACGTATTTTTATGAGCCGATGGACAGAGGGAGAGCCACTTACTGTGGATATGGAACACTTCATAGAGTGGAAGGCAGAGCAGACGGAAGAAAATATATATGCAGAAGAAAAACAACAGGAAAATAAAATCCAGACCGCCCAATTTGACCGGGAATCTGACAATGAACTCAGAGCAACCGAACTTCCAGCCCGTAATTTCTTCCCACAGTACCAGTGGAAGGATATCTGGGAACAGTTTTTAAAAAGTCATCCGGCAAGCATGCCTTTTTCAGAAAAGAATATTACCTGCATTAAAATTGAATTAAAGGATATCAGAGAGCTTCCGAGGAAATACTGGTATCTTGGAAATAATAGTTTTTTGCTGCATGGATTTTTTAATTACAGATATCTTGTGCTTGGAAAAATAGAAGAAGATAACGAAGATAAATGGTTTCTCGGAGTGCCTGGAATTTATCAGAATCAGGAGCGTGTTATGGCGATCATCTTTGGGTTTCCGGAATTTATGCCGGAGCAGGTGGAAAACCGGTTTGGCTGCTGGTATCGTTTTATAGAGGAATAATTATAAGTAAATAATCCTTAGCTTTCATCAGATGGGTTGAGGTATGCGTAGCGCAGATGGTCTTCCCAGCGGTTCTGAATGAGAAAGCAGCCGCGTTCTACACCTTCGTATTGGAAACCAATTGATTCTAAAAGATATATGGATGCTTTATTTTCCGGCATAACGCGAGCAAACACGCGGTGAAGATGGAGATCATAAAAGGCAAGACGCATAGCACCTTTGACAGCTTCTGTGGCATACCCCATGTGACGAAATGCTGCGTCAAATTTATAGCCAATTTCTGTACAGGAATATGCGGCAAAGCGGATGTCATGAAGGCATACGGTTCCGATGATCGTCAGGGGATCTTCTTTCCGGAAAACATAGAAACGGATGCACTGCTGTTTCAGGGCGAGATCCCATTCACATTTCAAAACAGTCTGCTGGTAGGATGCAGTATAAAAATTATCCGGTCTAGCCGGTTCATAGGCTTCAAAACTTTCGCGGTTGCGGTTCTGGAAATTTAAGACTGCATTGGCGTAGTTTGGAGTCAGGACTTTTAGGAACAGGCGCTCTGTCTCAAATTCATATTTTAAAGAAGCGTTTTTTCGCTGCATGCAAGGTGCTCCCTTCTCGACAAAAATGAAAAAGTGCGGTAAAATACTGCATATTATATAGTATAACATTTTGGGGAAACTGTCCATGAATCAGGATGAAAAATACATGAAAGCAGCGATCCGGCAGGCAAGGAAAGCATACGCCTTAGATGAAGTACCGATCGGCTGCGTGATCGTGCAGGATGATAAGATCATTGCACGCGGGTATAACAGAAGAAATACAGAAGGCAATACGTTAGCACATGCGGAACTGACTGCCATACGTAAGGCAAGCAGGAAAACGGGAGACTGGCGGTTAGAGGACTGTACGATGTATGTGACGTTAGAGCCGTGCCAGATGTGTGCAGGGGCGATCGTTCAGAGCCGGATGAAAAAAGTGGTGATCGGAAGCATGAATCCGAAGGCGGGATGTGCCGGTTCGGTGCTAAATCTGCTTCAGATGCAGCAGTTCAACCATCAGGTCGAGATTGAAAAAGGAGTGTTAGGAGAAGAGTGTTCGGAAATGCTTTCCACATTTTTCAAGGAACTTCGCCAGAAAAAGAAGTCCAAAGAGCTGTATCTGTCTTGACAATACAGGGCAAAATAGGCTATACTTAAATCTCCGAGCAGCCGGGGTGGTAGCGGTACCCTGAACCAGCAATCCGCTATAGCTGGGGTGATGCCGAACGGAGGGTTGTCAGATTGTGGAGCTGCCCTTCATAAGTGGCGTTGAAGTTTGGGTCTTACGCAACAGGAATCTGTGAACCGGGTCAGGTCAGGAATGGAGCAGCCCTAAGCAGAAGCTCTTGTGTGCCGTAAGGGTGCCTGGGCCGAGTTAACTGTGGAGGTAACGTCTGTGGTCTGGATTCGATGGGAGGCGCTCGGTTTTAATTTATGACAATCGGAATGTTCGCAGAGCGTGCATTGGATTGATTTTGATAGTTGAAAGGAATAACAGTGGATAAACTCAGAAAAGGACTGTATCAGGTAAGTGAAGGTTTAGAACTCATCATTGCATTAGTTGCCGTGATCGGTGTGGTCATTGCAACACTTAATCTTTTTCCGGAACTCTTATTATACTGGCAGAACCGGACGGACGCGGAAGCGTTTCTTATCTTTCTTGATGCCGTTTTTGATGTGGTGATCGGGTTGGAGTTTATCAAGATGCTCTGCAAACCGAGTTCCCAGAATATCATGGAAGTGTTGATCTTTTTGATCGCGCGCCATATGATCGTGCAGAAAACATCAGCACTGGAAGATCTGCTTTCGGTTGTCAGCATTGGAATATTATTTTTCTTCCGCAGATTCATGCTTGCAACAAAACCGGATAAAGAGCAGCATGTGCCGGAACTTTTTGGGGCAATCCGAAATGCAGGAAATAAAAAGGAGAGAGAATCCGCAGACAGTGAAGAGTAAACGGGTTTTCATGTGATAAATAAAATGTACCGCAGGTCATAATCTGATCTGCGGTACATTTTTGTATGAAGAAAAATACAATTTACGTTAATTTTTTCACAAAGATACTGACAGTATATCAAAATTGAGAGAATATGTCAAATAAAACTGCATTTATTTGAATACAAATATTGAATTTCAAAAAAACTGCTATATAATGAAAACATGACACGCGCTGGTAGAGAGCGCCAATTACATTATATAAAAAGTGAGGAAATAATCATGTTTGGATTTGGACAACTGATCGACATCTTAAAAAAAGATCCTAAGAAAATCGTATTTACAGAAGGCGATGATCCTCGTATTTTAGAAGCTGCTTCCCGTCTGTTAGCAGGAACATTCCTTCATCCGATCTTAATCGGTAGCCCGGAGAAAATCGCTGTAGAGGCTGAGGAGAGCGGTTTTAATATACGTGGAGCAGAGATCATTGATCCGGCTAACTACGACAGAATGGATGAGATGATTTCTTTATTCTGCGAACTTCGTAAGAGTAAAGGTGTGACACCGGAGCAGGCAAAAGGTATCCTTTCCCAGGCAAACTACTTCGGAACAATGCTTGTAAAAATGGGCGTTGCTGATGCACTTCTTGGTGGAGCTACTTATTCAACAGCAGATACTGTACGTCCGGCATTACAGCTGATCAAAACAAAACCGGGCAATACAATCGTATCTTCCTGCTTTATCATGGTTCGTCCTGCAGCTACCGGTGAGAACGAAGTTCTTGCAATGGGTGACTGTGCGATCAATATTCATCCGACAGAGGATGAGTTAGTTGAGATCGCAGGTGAGACAGCACAGTGTGCGAAGATTTTCGGTGTTGATCCTAAGGTTGCATTCTTAAGCTACTCTACACTCGGTTCCGGTAAAGGTGAGGATGTAGACAAAATGCGCAACGCAGCAAGCAAAGCAAAAGCAAAATACCCGGATCTTCCAATTGAAGGAGAACTTCAGTTCGACGCAGCAGTTTCTCCGCGTGTAGCACGTACCAAATGCCCGGGTAATACGGTTGCAGGTCATGCAAACACATTTATCTTCCCGGATATCAATGCAGGAAATATCGGATACAAGATTGCACAGCGTCTTGGTAACTTCGAGGCTTATGGACCGATCTTACTTGGATTAAATGCTCCGATCAACGATTTGTCCCGTGGATGTAATGCAGCAGAAGTTTATTCTATGGCTATCATTACAGCAGCACTTGCATAAGATAATGTGTAAGAAACTGTTGGCATGAATCAATCCAGTGCATAACAGTATATTTTAAATAAAATGTCAGTATGACGAGAGAGTAACGTGGCATGGCGTAAGCTGTGCCACGTTTTGCATGGGGATAAATTTTAAAATAAGATTTTTATATGCAGGAAATGAGGAGAAATATGGAGCAGCCGCTTTTTACAAGAGAAGATTTAAAAAAATTGATCATACCACTGATCATTGAACAGATGCTGGCACTCAGCATTGGTCTGTTTGATACTTTAATGGTGTCATCCTGCGGGGAAGCTGCGGTTTCGGGCGTATCGCTTGTAGACAGTATCAGTGTGCTGTTGATCCAGATATTGTCGGCGCTTGCGACTGGTGGAGCTGTTGTGTGCAGCCAGTATCTCGGTAAAAAAATGCCGGAGAAAGCAAAACTTTCGGCGGGTCAGTTGATGTTTATCATGCTCACATCATCTGGTACTGTGATGATACTGGTACTGTTTCTGCACCGTTTTTTATTGCGTGCAATTTTCGGACAGATCGAAGCAGATGTTATGGACGCAGCTCAGATTTATTTTCTGATCTCTGCGATATCTTATCCGTTCCTCGGCGTGTATAATGCAGGAGCAGCACTGTTTCGAAGCATAGGGAATAGTAAGATCAGTATGTATACAAGCCTTGTTATGAACGTGATCAATATCGGAGGCAATGCGATTTTGATTTATGGGTTTGGAATCGGTGTGACAGGTGCGGCGCTTGCGACACTGATCGCACGAATGGTATCTGCACTTGTTATGGTAGTGTTGTTGTCGAAAAAAGATAATCCGCTCTGCATCACGACACCGGGATGTATGCGTCCAAAGAAAGACGTGATCGGGAAAATTCTTAAGATCGGTATTCCAAGTGGTATTGAAAATGGAATGTTTCAGATCGGCAAACTTTTAGTATCAAGCCTGACTGCAACATTTGGAACGGCTGCGATCGCAGCAAATGCCGTAGCAAACAGCATCGCAGGCTTTGCAAATATTCCGGGAATTGCCATCGGGCTTGCAATGGTCACAGTAATCGGACGATGTATCGGTGCAGGGGAAAAAGAACAGGCAAAACGGTACAGTAAAAAACTGCTGGGACTTGCATATGGCGGCATGTGTCTGACGGACATTACGTTATTGATCCTGGTTCGGCCATTGGTTGGCTGTTTTTCTCTTTCCGGGGAGGCATTTACGATTACAGTGCAGCTTCTGCGGACATTTTCCATTTGTGCCATGCTGATCTGGCCATTAAGCTTTGCATTGCCGAATGTCCTGCGTGCTGCGGGAGATGCAAAATATACCATGGAGGTCAGCGTATTTTCCATGTGGGTATTCCGAGTTGCAAGCAGTTATTTCTTTGCGGGTACGTTAAAAATGGGAGTTCTTGGTGTATGGATCGGAATGTATGTGGACTGGGTGTTCCGTTCACTCCTGTTTGTAATACGGTATAAGAGGGGAAAATGGCTCAATAAACGTGTTGTATGAGAAGTTATAGATTGAAAAACCTAGATATACAGGCAAATAAAAATTGTGCGACAATATATAAAATAAAAATGAAAATTTAGATAATAAGTGGATAACTCTGTGGATAATGTGGATAAGAGTGTATAATAGTGGAAAACAGTAAATTTGTTGCACAATTATAAATTATATGTAAAATAAAAGGAAAATATACATAAAATATAAAAAAGAGACATATCGCAGTCACCTTAATTGGTTTTTGCAATATGTCTCTTGTTTTTAGGTATTATTTTTCAGGATGTCTGTCGATCATACGCTCAATCAGTTCTACGGATTCTTCGATACCGTAGCATGCACTGTTGATACAAAGATCATAGTTTACGGCATCGCCCCATTTACGTCCGGTATAAAAATGATAGTACTGCTCATGTCCTTTATCAATCTTTTTCAAACGGCGAACGGCTTCCCTGAGTGGAAGATTGTTTACCTCCATCATACGGTGCACACGCTGTTCAAACGGAGCGGTGATGAAGATACTGATGTGTGGGATGCGGTTGTTTGTCAGAATCACATCTGCACAGCGTCCCATTACGATAAAGTCTTCTTTTTTTGCCATTTCCACGATCAGATCACTCTGATTGAAAAATACTGCATCTTTTTTTGGCAGACCGTGATAACGGCTGAAATCTTTTAAGAAACGCTTGGCGTTGGTATCGTGTTTAGCTACTTTATCAAGTTTGGCTGTAAAACTGTCGCGGTCTGTAACGGAATCTTTTTCTGCCTCTAAACGCTCTAATACGCGGTTGAAAATCTCAACATCATAGTAGTTGATCTTTAATGCATCTGCAAGTGCAAAACCGATATCAGTACCGGCACTTCCGTGTGTTCTTCCGATACAGATGATCAGATGATCGTCTTTGGAAAATTTCTGGTGCAGGTTGGATGTATTTAAGGAAGCAAGATTCTGGTCAAGGATATCGACCGAACCAAAACTTGCAGGCAGTTCTGCAATCTGGTGTAAGATTTCATTGTATTCATGCATCATACGGCTGCGGTCTTCTTTATTGCGGATCGTACGTGCCATATTACCGATTAAAGCAATCTCACTGCGGAGCAGGTGTCCCTGCGGGTGTGTGGAGATCAGGGTTGTCAGGTTACGAATGCTTGTTTCTTTGTCGCCGGTAAAAGTGCGTCCAAGGGAAGAACCTATCAGACGGTAAACTTCACTGTCGAGATCATAAATGCGGGTAGCAAGTGCCCGTGATGTTTCGATATTATTTTCCATTGTGAAATCCCCCCTTTATAAAAAGAATACCAGAGTGTCAATGATAAACACCGGAACTAAAAATACGATTGACCATAATAAGTATCCGAAGAACGATGGCATGCGCACACCGTTCTCGTCAGAGATGGATTTTACCATAAAGTTTGGTGCATTTCCGATATAAGTGTTTGCACCCATAAATACGGCACCACAGGAGATCGCAGTGAGCATCTTGACCGGAATTGTTCCGACTGTAGTTGCAATACCCTGCGAAAAACCAAGTGTACCTGCGGTTGTCAGGAATACCAGATAGGTCGGTGTGTTATCAAGGAAACTGGAAAGTGCACCGGTTGCCCAGAACATTTCAAATGGTTTGGAAAGACCAAGCTCCGGTCCCATGGATTTAAGAAGCATCAGCGCCGGCTGCATGGTAATAAAAATACCGATGAAGAGAACGGCAACTTCTTTGATCGCACCCCAGGTAAAGTGGTTGCTGGTACGGATCTGCGGGTCTGTTGTTTTAAAGGAAAGTAAAGCGGCAAGCAGGATGATGGCAACCTCAATAATAGAAGGAAAACCAAGAGTTACTTCACGGAATATACGGATACCACGTACATTTCCGGCTGCATCCTGAAATGCGGCAAGGTTTGGAAGTGTTCCGCTTAAAATAACGGCAGCAACGATCATAACCAGGAAGATGATGTTGTGCAGACCATCGATTTTTAAAGTAGTACCGGCTTTGCTGATATCCGGTTTTCTGCCGTTTGCGATATCTTTGCGGTAATTGTGACGGTCTAAGAGATAAAATACAGTCAGTAAAATTACCATATTAAAGATTAAAATCGGGAACAGATGCATGCTCCAGAAGAACGGAACACCACGCATAAATCCCATTAAAAGTGGCGGATCACCGATTGGGGTTAAGCATCCTCCCATATTCGAGATCAGGAAAATGAAGAATACCATAATGTGACTCTTGTGCTGACGCCAGGAGTTCATCTTGATCATCGGACGTACCATTAACATACTGGCACCCGTTGTTCCGATACAGCTGGAAAGTAAGGTACCGATTGCAAGGAAGATTACGTTGACACGCGGGGAACCTGCGAGATCGCCTTCTAAAGTGATGTTACCGGCAACACAGAACAGACCAAATAACAGGACGATAAAAGTCAGGTAATCGTTTAAAATACACTCAAGTACTGTTTCGACCGCATCGCCGGCACTATAGGTCACTGCAAATGGAATAATAAATAACAGGGACCAAGCAGCTACGGCAAGCGGCTGGTTTTTCTCCCACCATTCCGGTTTTACAAGCGGAAGTACTGCGATACAGAGTAACAGACCGGCAAATGGGATACAAAGCCATACCGGAACGGTTGCAGTACTGCTTTCGCCGGATTCTGCTGCGAGAATCGTTAGCGGTGTGAAAAGCAGCATAGTTGCGATGCTTCCACAAAGAGCAAGTAACTTTTTCATAAAATCAGCCTCCAAATTCTATGATATATAAATTCATATCATTATTTGTTGATTGCAAAAAAATGTCAATAGATAGTCTTTTTGCAAGGTTAAATCTTAACACAATCTGAATTTTTTTTCTACCAGAAAATAAAAAAAGCGTAAAAACAATAAAAAAAATACAAAATTCATTTCAAACTTTAAAAAAACATGTAAATATGGTATACTGAATCCCTGACAGCTTCATATATTAATATAGGATCGTTATTTGCGGGGTATGGCGTAGTTTGGTAGCGCGCACGGCTGGGGGCCGTGAGGTCGCAGGTTCAAATCCTGTTACCCCGATGAAATAAAACAGCCGGAAAGTCGAGATTTTGCAGTAAAATCAAGGCTTTCCGGCTATTTTGCTTTAAGCAGAATGCTTTCTTATTTCAGCAATTCTGTAATATTAATTGTCAGATCATCATAAATACATACCTGTATATCATCGTCAAAATTGTACTGGTCACTTAATTCCTGTTTTTCCAAATCAAACACGTTTACTGTTTTGGTGAGCGGATTTACAATCCAGTATTCACGGACTCCGGCAGAACGGTATTTGAATAATTTTATTCCAAAATCGAGGCGCTTCGTGCTGGGAGATGCAATCTCAATGATCCAGTCCGGTGCACCGTTACACCCACGGTCGTCAAGTTTTGATTTGTCACAAATAACGCTGATATCCGGTTCAACGTAAGTTTTATCGTCCTGATTCAGAAAAACGGCAAATGGTGCCGGATAGACTTTGCAGGAACCATTATTTTTTTTGATATAATCACGAATTTCTGCTGATAAATTCATCACAAGTTCCTGATGCAGTCTGTTTGGAGGTGCCATATCATAAATAACACCATCGATCAGCTCTGCGCGTTTCCCTTCTGGAAGGGAATAGATATATTTGGTTGTAAAAGTGTTTTCTTTTGATAATGGCATGGCGTGTACCTCCTTTTCGGCAGATTCTTATACATCCATAATACAATTTAATTTTAGTATAGTCAAAAAATATATTTTTAGATATTTGATTTTGCCAGAAATATTGCAAAATATCTGTGAAAAGGGTAATATTTTAAATAGAGCGAAAGACACAGAGTCTGCACGTGTAAAAATTGTGCAATGCAAATATGGGTATACAGGAGGAAACGCAGATGAAGAGAATCGGTATGTTGACAAGCGGTGGGGATTGCCAGGCATTAAATGCAGCAATGCGTGGTGTGGTAAAAGGATTGAGTGAAAACGTAGATGAGCTGGAGATTTACGGTTTCTTAAATGGTTATAAAGGATTGATCTACGGAGATTACAGATTACTGACATCAGCGGATTTCTCAGGAATCCTTACCAAAGGAGGAACGATCCTCGGATCTTCGAGACAGCCGTTTAAACAGATGCGCGTTCCGGATGCAAATGGATTAGATAAAGTAGAAGCTATGAAATCTACCTATTATAAATTAAGACTTGACTGTTTGGTTATCTTAGGCGGTAATGGGACAGAGAAAACAGCGAATCTGCTCCGCGAGGAAGGTTTAAACGTGATTCATCTTCCGAAGACTATTGATAACGATATTTATGGAACAGATGTTACATTCGGATTTCAGAGTGCGATCAATATTGCAACAGATGCGATCGACTGTATCCACACAACAGCAGCTTCACATAACCGTGTATTTATCGTGGAAGTTATGGGACATAAAGTTGGCTGGCTGACTCTCTATGCAGGGGTTGCCGGTGGTGCAGATATCATTTTGCTGCCGGAGATCCCATATGATATTGAAAAAGTGATTGCAGCGATCAATAAGCGTACCAAGGCAGGAAAAGGATTTACTATCCTTGCAGTTGCAGAGGGAGCAATTTCCAAGGAGGACGCGGCATTATCCAAGAAAGAATACAAAGAGAAAGTGGCAAAACGCAAATATCCGTCCGTTTCCTATGAGATTGCAGACCAGATTTTTAAGGAAACAGGAGTGGAAGTACGTGTGACTGTTCCGGGACATACACAAAGGGGTGGAAGTCCATGCCCTTATGACCGTGTACTCTGCACCAGACTTGGTTCCGCAGCAGCACAGGCTATTATGGATGAGGATTACGGCAATATGATCGCCATGATCAATGGAAAGACAAAGCGCGTGCCATTAGGTGAAGTGGCAGGCAAATTAAAAACAGTAGATCCGGATTGCCAGATGATCAAAGAGGCAAAACGGATCGGAATCAGTTTCGGGGATTAAGATGTCATATACAGCATTATATCGAAAGTTCCGTCCGCAGGAGTTTGAGGACGTCAAAGGACAGGAACATATTGTTACAACATTAAAAAATCAGATCAAAGCAGACAGAATCGGGCATGCATATCTGTTTTGTGGAACGAGGGGAACCGGTAAGACCACCATTGCAAAGATATTTGCAAAAGCGGTTAACTGTGAGCATCCCGTAGACGGCAGCCCATGTGGAGAGTGTCCGACCTGTAAGGCGATTGCAGCGGGCAATTCCATGAATATGATAGAGATCGATGCGGCGTCGAATAACGGTGTGGATAATATCCGCCAGATCCGTGAGGAGGTGGAATACCGCCCGACGGAAGGAAAGTATAAAGTATATATTATCGATGAGGTTCATATGCTTTCCATAGGTGCGTTTAATGCACTGTTAAAGACACTCGAAGAACCGCCGTCATATGTGATCTTTATTCTTGCAACGACGGAGGCTCATAAGATTCCGATCACGATCTTATCACGTTGCCAGAGATACGATTTCAGACGTATTTCTATTGAAACGATCTCAGCGAGACTGATGGAGCTGATGGAGAAAGAACATGTCACAGTGGAGGAGCGCGCGATCCGCTATATCGCAAAAGCAGCGGACGGCTCCATGCGCGATGCGCTTAGTCTGTTAGATCAGTGTATTGCTTTTTATCTTGGTCAGGATCTTACTTACGACAAGGTGCTTGAGACACTTGGTGCGGTTGATACCGAGATTTTCAGCAGACTGCTCCGCCAGATTTTAGAGAAAAATGTGACCGGTGCGATCGGTGTGATCGATGAGATGGTCATTGAGGGCAGGGAATTAGGACAGTTTGTCAATGATTTTACATGGTATCTGAGGAATCTCATGCTTGTGCAGAGCTCGGATGATATGGAGGATGTGCTCGATATTTCAACGGAGAATCTTGCTCTGTTAAAAGAAGAGGCGCAGATGGTAGATACAGACATTCTTATGCGCTATATCCGGATTTTTTCAGAACTGAGTAATCAGATCCGTTATGCCGTACAGAAGCGTATACTGATCGAGATTGCGGTGATCAAATTATGTAAACCAGAGATGGAAAAAGATTATGGTTCACTGGTCGACCGCGTGGACAGTCTTGAAAAAAAGCTGGAGAAGGGTGTCGTAGTAACGCAGGCATCCGGTGAGATGGCTGCGGGGACAACAGGTTCTTCTGCCGCATCGGAAGTGTTAAAAAAAAAGGAACTTCCCAAGGCAATCCCTGAAGATATTAAGCAGGTCATGAGCAGCTGGAGCGGCATTTTATCACAGCTGACAGGAATTACAAGAACCTATCTCAAAAAAGCAGTTCCGACATTAGGAGAGGGCAGTACGCTGATACTGGCATTTGAGGATGCCAACGCGTATACTTATATAGAAGAGAACCGTTCCAACTGTCAGGATGAATTTCGGGCAGCAGTTGCAGAAAGACTTGGCAAAGAGGTAGAGATTCTGGTAAAATTAAATGACACTGGCACGCCAAGCGGGGAGATATACCCTGATTTGCGCCAGTTGATTAATTTTGAAATAGAAGAAGACGATTTTTAGGAGTAAAATCCTCTGCTCCTGCATAGGCAGTCGCATTTTGCTCCGCAAAACAAGGAGGATTCACATGGCAAAAAGAGGCGGTTTCCCGGGCGGTATGCCGGGCAACATGAACAACCTTATGAAACAGGCGCAGAAAATGCAGCGTCAGATGGAAGAGGCACAGAAAGAATTAGAAGAAAAAGAGATTACAGCAGCAGCAGGTGGTGGAGCTGTTGAAGTTACTGTTTCCGGTAAGAGAGAGATTACAAAAGTAAAATTATCCGAGGAAGTAGTTGATCCGGATGACATCGAGATGTTAGAGGATCTGATCATGGCGGCAACCAATGAGGCACTTCGTCAGTTAGAAGAGTTCTCTTCCGATTCCATGTCAAAAATCACCGGCGGCATGGGTGGTCTTGGAGGACTTCCGTTCTAGGGAAAAAGGCATAATGATTCAGGGAAGACGAGGAATGTTTTTCACCTGAACCATTATGCTTTGTTTGATTTATTGGAAATTATGTTCCATGAATCAAAAAGACCTCATTTTACAACTTTGCCCGGAACACTTCATCTGCCGGATAGCCGCCGGCACATTTCTGCATGCCTCGCTGAATGCTGTCAGCGGAATTTCCCCAGTCTTTATCTTTGTTCCGGTAGTCATTTTTTTCTACAAACCATGCAACTTCTTTTTGCAGGCGTTCCATATTTTCCTGCATCAGTGCAAATGCCTTCGGGTAAAATTCCCTTTTCTGCGCATCGTTCAATTTGTTTTCCGCAGTCTCAATCAGATCCCCGAAATGAGGCAGGCAAAATCCTTTGCTCTCTTCAAAAAGCTGGCGGAATTCTTCATTTTTCAGATACAGGTCGAAAAAGGTATCCAGATATCTGCCATAGATTTTGCGGAAATGATCGCAGACATAGCAGTCCGTCGTCTTTTTGGAGATCCATGCGCCAAGCGCGGTCTGCGGTTCATGCTCTGCGGTTGCGTCTGTGCGTTTCATGCGTTTTAACAGACTTGATTTGCCTGGGGCAAAATCGGACATTTCTTTTGCGAGTTCCTGATTCAGTTTCTTCAAATGCGTGCTTAAGATCAATGCATTTCCAAGTCGATTGCCGTAATCGTACATCATTTTAAAGTGATGGCGGCAGAATCCGGTTGCATCTGTTTTTTCACGGATATCATCCTCCATATAGGCGGAACCTAAAATAAATGAGACCGCATGCTGCTCGGCTTCGCGCTCTAAATTGCAGAAAGGGCATTCGTCTTTGGCGTTGAATGCTTTGATTAAAGGGATGGTTGCAATATTTTCTTTCATAAGATCTATGACTCCTTTGACCAGTTGATCCACTTTTTTATTTATAAAAATTATAACAAAGTCTGATAATTCAAACAATAACACATAATAAATTTAAAGTTATGCCATAATAAATAAAAAACGCAACATTTCATATAAAATGTTGCGTTTTTACTTACAACTATTATTTCGGCATAACAAAAAGAAACTTAACCCCAAAATCTAAATTTTTTTAAATCTGTTCAGAAATTAATGGTATGAAAAATACTGTCCCGCTCGTCCTGAGAAATTCCCAGATAACGCTTCGTGATATAAAACGAAGAATGATTATACAGATCCATCAGAAGAACCGGCGAAATTCCCTGTTTCCATGCATGATAACCGAACGTCTTGCGGAGCGAATGACAGCTGATATGCGTTTCGCATAAGGTTTCGTCCGCTGCTCTGCGTACAATACGATATGCCTGGGAGCGGCAGAGTGGCTGCGTGGGATTAGTCTGTTTTGAAAAAATATAATCCTCTGCGTCAGGTTTTCTTGTTTTCCGGTAACAGTCCAGTGCCTTGATAACATGTGAATTTAAGGCAATCTCATTGACCTTTCCTGTTTTCTGTTCATGGATCAGAAGATGATCTAAGAAACAGTCTTTCTCAAAATAATACACATCTTTCCATCTTAAATTCAATACATCACTGATGCGCAATGCGGTGTAGAGACCAAGAATGATCATCGTATAGTTGCGGATATTCGGATGTGCAGCCTCGTAATATGCAATGAAATTTTTTAGTTCGTCCTTATCACGGATCGGTTGTGTTGTACCCATAATGACTCCTTTCTGCGGAAAATACCGCAAGCCTGTAAACGCAACATTTTATATGGAATGTTGCATTCAGGGAGAAACAGATAATCAGGGAGGAAAACAGATTTTATGCTCAAGTTAACGTTAAAGCCCGGTGACTATATTGACATCGGTGAAAACATCAGGGTCGTTTTTTCCGGCGGTTCTGCAAATAACATTCATCTTCTGGTGGATGCACCGAGAGAGATGAATATTGCGCGTAGTTCTGCAGAAAGAAAAAGCAACCGCACTCACTACTATAAGGAACAGGGCATTTCGGAACAGGCACAGAAAGAGATTGCTGCAATTCTGATGAGAGAGCGCCGCAGCAGATCAGAAGAAGCAAGGTAATAAGGTCAGGCTAACCTAGGGGTCGGGCTTATTATAAATCTTTTTAAGACGTATGTCTTAAAAATTAAGAAAAATTTCCGCATATCACGGAAAAAAAGGGAAAGGATTCCCGGATGCCGGGCAACGGCAGAACACATTTTTATCACACGGAGGTAAATATTATGGCAATGGTAGTACAGCACAACATGTCCGCAATGAATGCGAACAGAAATTTAGGCGTTACAACAGGAATGCAGGCAAAATCATCTGAGAAGTTATCTTCCGGTTACAAGATCAACCGTGCAGCAGATGACGCGGCAGGACTTTCTATTTCTGAGAAAATGAGAAGCCAGATCCGCGGCTTAAACAAAGCATCTGACAATGCACAGGATGGTATCTCTTTAATCCAGACCGCTGAGGGCGCATTAAACGAATCACACTCCATCTTACAGAGAATGAGAGAGTTATCCGTACAGGCTTCCAACGGTACAGAGACAGATGACGACCGCGAGGCAGTACAGAACGAGATTTCCCAGTTACAGGAAGAACTGACAAGAATTTCTGAGACAACAGAGTTCAATACGATGAAGCTGTTGGATGGTTCCCAGAGTGGAAGTACATCTTCAACCGGGTCAGGTCCGAAGTTTGGTGTTGTAGATGCAACATTAGACGGTGCACTTGTAACATCTAACGTGAAAGGTATTAAAGTAGCAACAGCAGCTTCCACAACAACAAAGGCAGGTCAGGAGACTGCTATCTGGGCTGCTGATGGAAAGACATTAACTTTAAATCTTTCGAAAAATAAGGTATATACACAGGACGAAATTGATGACTTGATCGCAAATGCAAAACAGGAAGACAGTACCGCAACTGGCGCACCGGCTGAAGTGAAAGTATCTTTAAAGAATGGTATTTTTAATGCAGATGCAGACACAACTGCCGGAACTGCAACAGTCGGTGGTGTGAAGGCAGTATCTGATGATGGAACTGTAACGGGATTTGTTGGAGCAGATACAATTTCATTTACGGCAAATAAGTATGGAACAGAGTTCAATAATACTGTGTTTAAATTCGCATTCGATAAGGCGGCAGGCAAAGAAGAAGTAGAGACAAATACAGCAATTGAAATCAGTGGAACCAATACGGTAACAGAAGGTCAGTATACAATTCATCTTGCAGCAGGCAAAGAATATACGGCAGAAGATTTAGAGGATATTCTTAAAACGGCAGGATTCGACTTTGATGTTAAATTAAGTGGAAATACACCAGATGAGCCAAATACTTTATTTGCAACCAGTGGCGCATCATCGGTGAGCGATATTACAATGGGTGATACCGCCGGAGCTGGTCTTGGAAGTACAGATGCTATGTGGGGGCAGGCTGGTTATGACAGTGTATCTTCTGGTGCTGGCATTACCTTGCAGATTGGTGCAAATGAAGGTCAGACCATGA
Organism: Roseburia sp. AM23-20; assembly: GCF_003470905.1. Classification (NCBI taxonomy): domain Bacteria; kingdom Bacillati; phylum Bacillota; class Clostridia; order Lachnospirales; family Lachnospiraceae; genus Roseburia; species Roseburia sp. AM23-20. The sequence continues at coordinate 5,073 of NZ_QRHS01000004.1, read as the reverse complement.
GTTTCTCTATCGATGACATGAGTGCAAGAGCACTTGGCGTAGATGGCAACAAAGTAGACTTAAGCACACAGTCCGGTGCCCAGAAAGCTACTACCACGATTGATGCAGCAATCAAGAAAGTTTCTGCACAGCGTGGTAAAATGGGTGCGATCCAGAACCGTCTGGAGCACACCATCAGCAACCTGGATACAGCAGCAGAGAATACCCAGACTGCAGAGTCCCGTATCCGCGATACAGATATGGCAGAAGAGATGGTTGAGTACTCCAAGAACAACATTCTTGCACAGGCAGGTCAGTCTATGCTCGCACAGGCGAACCAGTCTACACAGGGTGTACTCTCCTTATTACAGTAATCTCTGGAAAAACGGTAATTATTATATGCAATGTAAAGATGTCCTGGGGCGTTACGCTCCGGGGCATTTTTCGTAGAAAAGGAGTTAAAAATGAACCTGTTAAAGGCAACGTTTTACGATGAGTTTTCCTGTATGGGAGCAGAGTGTCCACTGACCTGCTGTGGGGGATGGTCAATCGTAATAGATGAGAAAACATTAAAAGATTACAGGATGATGGGCGGCGAGATTGGGAGATTTGCAAAAAAATGTGTAAAATATGATCAAAATCTGCAAGGCAGTGTAGTAAATTTGCGGGAGACGGATGGTATGTGCCCGATGCTGGATGAAGACCAGTTGTGCAAAATTGTATTGGATAAAGGAGCAGAAAAATTATGTCGTACCTGTGTGGTATTTCCAAGAGAAACAGTCCGTTCATATGATACGGATGAAAAATATATATTTCTCGGCTGCCCGAAAGCAGTGCAGTTATTGTTTGAAGTAAAGGACAAATTAACTTTTATATCAGAGCGTGATCCTGATCTTAATATGGAAAATATTCCATTATATAATGATGTAATGAAAATCAATCTTGCAGTAAGGGAAGCAGTTACAGATTTTATACAGAATACAGAGCTGCCATTATGGTTCCGTGAATTTTATGGGGCTTATACGATAGAAAAAATGAGTTCACAGATAGGACAGCAGGATTTTAAAGCGGTAGAAGCGCAGATAACGCACTTTTTTAATCCGTCATTTTATCAGGCAATGTATGAGGGAATAAAGGATATGGAGGTCAACCGCGAGCAGCAGTTTCAGTCATTGTGTGGAACAGTGAATGCCTATGAAAAAATTATCCTTGGAACAATGTTTGCAGATAAATTTGGCACTTGTGATAAGATATGGCAGTTATTGCATTTGAACCGGGAATGTACGTTTGAGGAATGGAACCGTGCCAGAGAAAAATGGACGGCACAGGAAGATGAACAGCAGTGGGAAAACATGCTTGTCTATAATTGGATGCGGACTGCTTTTGCACCGCAGAAGGAAAGAAAATTACTGAAAAATTATCTTGCATGCGTATTGTGCAATCTGGTATCATCCCACTTGCTGATTTTATATTCTATAAAGTATGATGTGGATTTGGAAACAAGAAATGCGATGATAGCATTTGTGGTTCGGAGGTTTTTACATGGAAATGAGGAAATTATGAAGATTATGCAGCTTGGAATGGACGAGGGGGTTTTGTCTCCGACATTTCTGATTTACCTGTGTAATTTATGGGGATAAACGGAAGAAGGAGTGTAACGGGCGAAATACACAGAACGGTGTGTGTTATCGCCCATTTTTGTATACTGTATAGTTTGAATGACACATTTTTGTGCACACTGTATACTTTAACTTCAAAATTTTTGTACAAAATGACGTTTTTGTTTGCCAAATGTAAAATATGATGTTAAACTGCACTTACATTTTTCGGTAGGTGTATGTTGAATCATGATTTTAAATTTGTAAATGGGGTTATTTTAGCGTACAATTAGGAGAAGAACATATGAGTGAAAATATGAATGGGGTGTCTGTAGGTAACGCTGCAGACAAAACGTATGCCAATACAAAGTATAAGGATACTTTTTTCCGGTATCTGTTTAAAGAAAAAGCGGGTATGCTGGAGTTGTATAATGCATTATTTGATGATTGTGTGACAGATGAAAGCGAGATAGAAGACTGTACCATTGAAGATGTATTTACAAGACAGATGAAAAATGATCTGGCATTTCGCGTCAGAAAAAAACGTGTGATTGTTTTGACGGAACATCAGTCTACATTGAATGAAAATATGCCGCTGCGTTTTCTGATGTATCTGGGTAGGACATACAATCAGATGATGACAACAAATGCCGTATACAAAGAACGCCGGATAGAACTGGATGCACCGGAGTTTGTGGTATTTTACAATGGAGACCGTAATCAGAAAGAATACTGGGAAATGCACTTGTCAGATGCGCTCCCGGAAGGCGTGGAAGTTAATATTGATCTGAAAGTAAAAGTCTATAATATTAACTACGGAAAGAACTCTAAATTATTGCAGCAGACAAAATTATTAAGTGGATACAGTTATTTTGTTGATAAAATCAAGTACTTATGTAAAAATGGAAGTGAATTAAAAGAAGCGATAGATATCGCGGTGCGCGAATGCATCAAAGAAGGAGTTCTTACAGATCAGTTAACTTATTTGGGATCGGAGGTAGTGGGTATGTTTGCAACAGAATTTAATATGGATGAAGCTGTAAAGGTCTGGAAGGAAGAAGCAAGGGAAGAAGGATTGGAAGAAGGCATCAAAGAGGGTAGAAAAGAAGGACAGTCGGAGGGGCGTCTTGGAATTATTAAAGACTATCTTAAAAACGGAGGAACCGTTGAACAGGCAAGAAAACTTTTGAAAGCTACAGAGGAAGAAATACAAAAAGCCACGAAAGAGATGTAGGCAGATATGGAGGATCAGACAATGTATTATGTACCGGATGGCACGCAGATGTGCGGATATTATGAATGTAAAGAATGCGGAAACCGGTTTTTGTCATTACAGATAGGACCACAGCTTGTATGTCCTTATTGCGGGGAGGAACCGGATATGGAGGTCGGACCGGATGAGGAAATGCCGGTGGCAGCAGAAAGTGCGAAATTGATCCAGGTTGTAAAAGGAGCCGAAGAGGTTGAACGGATGGATACACTTCTTTCACTTGCTGTGACAGGCGGCGACTATGCATGGATATAATGTGAAAAATACATTTTCATACACAAGATTTGTGCTTACGCACAAACGTAAGATGCGCTGGAGGACAGCGCAGGAATGGAGATAAAAATGGGACAGGTTTATTTTGTCCGCCATGGACAGACAATATGGAATGTGGAAAATAAGATCTGTGGAGCAACGGATATTGCACTCACGGATCTTGGACATAAACAGGCGATCGAGACAGGAAAAAAGATTTTAGAACAGGGGATCATGGCAGACGAAATCCTGTATTCCCCGCTTATCAGGGCGAAAGATACAGCACGTCACATTTCGGAAATTACCGGGATTCCTGCAAGAGAGGAAGCGCGGCTGAAAGAGCAGAATTTTGGCAGATATGAATCTACACCGAGAGATGGAAAAGAATTTAAAGAGGCTAAAAAACAGTTTATAAACCGTTACGCGGGTGGTGAGTCGATGCTTCATCTGGCACAGCGCATCTATAATCTGTTAGATGAGGTGACTGCTTCCAACAAGACTTATATCCTCGTGGCACATAATGGAATTGCGCGGGTGGTGCAGTCCTATTTTTATGAAATGACAAATGAAGAGTATGCTGCATTTGGTGTGGAAAACTGTGCAGTGGTCAGATATGCTTTTTAAAGGATGGGAGAAATAAGAATGAACAGCATATTTCACAGAATCAGTGTGAGAAAATATCAGGCAAAGGATGTAGAGCAGGAAAAGATCGAAAAACTATTAAGGGCAGCGATGGCAGCACCGTCCGCATGCAATCAGCAGCCGTGGGAGTTTTATGTGGTAACGAATCAGGATGTCATAAAAGCACTTTCAGAGGCATCACCATATGCAAACTGTGCAGCGGAGGCACCGGTTATCTTTGTTCCATGCTTCCGGTCGGAGGGAATCGCACCAGAATATTTTAACATTGACTTAAGCGCAGCAGTTGAAAATCTGTTGTTAGAGGCAGATGCACAGGGACTTGGCGCTGTATGGATGGGAATTTCACCGGATGCAGGACGTATGGAGGCGGTCAGGAAAGTGCTTGATATACCTTCCGGATTAAATCCGTTTGCGCTGGTTCCGTGTGGCTATCCGGCGGAGGAGCGACCGCAGGAAGACCGCTATGAGGAAAACAGAGTACATTATGTACGCTAATTTGGATATCTACATACTATGAATAGATCGGCAAATGCTGGTTTGTTGGGCTATGAGTTCCCCGGCTAAGGGTGATATCGCAGTTTTGTGATTGGCAAATTGCATCAAGCCGGGACTGTTTTGTTCCGTTGTACGAAAATAAGGCAAGTCTAAGTCAGCCTGATTTAATGTTTCTCGGAGTGACGTGTGCGTCTTAAACGCCCCGTCCGGGGGCATTAAGACTTGTGCTGCCGTCCGTGGCAGCACAACACTGTGTTACGAACAGGCAGACTAAGATTGCCTAATTTTCTCCCAAAGTCACAAAACAAATCTCGGCTTGATGCGATTTGCCAGCCACTAAGTTGTGAACCACCCTTAGCCGGGAAACTCATTTTACAACCTTGGGGGTGCGTAAATTTTTAGTGTTTTGTGTCTGAATCTGATTAAAAAAAGATTTCCAAATAACTATATTTAATAGATTATTATTGGTTTGATAATACTGGAAAACCTCAATATATCCCATTATGCCTATGTTTATTGCCATACACATTTGAAAAAATATTCTGTGTTATTTGGTCTGACAATTTACGAAATAATTCATGTAATACAATGTAGTAGATGGAAATTCTGGGAAGTCATTAGGCTGAATATCAGTGATACAGCACATTAGGATTTTAAGCATATTTTCAGTTGTGCGAATATCAAAAATTCACACCCATGCCCCCAGATTTTGAGATGAACCGCCCACACAAATGGTGTTCATAACCTGGAGGCTGGCATCTTGCGCAAAGCGAAGCTAATTTTGTGACTTTGGGAGAAAATTAGAAAATCTTAGTGTGTCTGTAGATACACAGTGAT
>NZ_QRHS01000039.1:0-15785 GCF_003470905.1 Roseburia sp. AM23-20 | reverse complement strand
ACAAATGCATTTCCAATCGAACCATATATATCTTCCAGCTTACGCTGTTCCCAATCATCCGTGAACCCTTGAAACCTGATATTTGGTGTATTTGCCATAGTTACACCTCCTCTAACACACGGATAAATTCTTCAACCGCTGCTTTTGCATCGTCATTGTTAAAACTAAGTTCTTTTAACATCCCTAATAATGCTTTATTTCCCTCTTTGATCGCCTCATCTGTCTCTTTGATATTCTGTGTCAGTTCTCTGAGGTCTATTTCCGGCTCTTCTTCGGTTGTATCAACATATCTTGGTATATTAAGATTGAAATCATTTGCCACAATATCATCATAAGATGCCAGATATGCCTCTTTTTCTACTGTCTTGCGATTATTATACAGTTCAAGCACATGATCAATGTGCTCCTCTTTCATTTCATTCTGTTTTTTTTCTTTTTCATATTGTTTTGATGCATCAATAAATAAAACATCTCTTCCTTCACGGTGTTTTTTCAGAACGATAATACAGGTCGGTATGGATGTATTATAAAACATATTTGATGGAAGTCCGATCACTGCATAGATAGAACCATTCTGCAAAAGCGTTTCCCTTATCGTTCCCTCTGCTGCACCTCGGAATAATACACCATGCGGCAGCACAATCGCCATCGTTCCGCTCTGCTTTAAATGATAAAATCCATGTAACAGAAATGCATAGTCTGCCTTAGACTTCGGAGCCAGTTTTCCTCCATAATCCATAAACCGCTCATCCTGTTTAAATCCTTCTGCCGCTGACCATTTTGCAGAATAAGGCGGATTCATTGTCACAACATCAAATTCTGTCTCTTCGTCTGTCGGCCAGTCCGCGTCTAATGTATCACCGTTTCTTAAATGCTGATTTTCCGGCAGCACTCCATGCAGGAACATATTCATCCTTGCAAGATTATAAGTAGATGGCATCAATTCCTGTCCATAATATTTAATGTACTTTGGTTCTGTGGAATAATTTCTGCAGCTTAACATCAAAGAACCGGAACCCATGCATGGATCATAAACCTGCAACCCTTTTTTATTTTCCTGTCCCGACATTGCAATGCGGCAAAGGATCTGTGCCGGACCATGCGGCGTATAAAATTCGCCTGCTTTCTTACCTGTTTCTGAAGCAAACTGTCCAATCAGATATTCATATGCATTTCCAAGCACATCTCCTTTTGTATGAATGAGATCTGCTGCTTCGAGCACCTTTATCAGATCAGAAATTGTAGTGCTTTGTTTCTGATCTCCCGTTCCAAGACGATTTGAATATAAATCAACATCATCAAACAGTCCATTAAACAACTCATCCGATTCCTGTATCCGGTTAAATGCAGCCTGCAATTTTTCCCGGTGGAAACTATTATTTTTTGCATCTTTCAATATACTGATGTATGTCATATCCGGTGTTAAAGTATAATATAAGGATTCCTGCAGCTCTTCTAACAAATCCTTTGCATCCTCCCCTTCCATCGCCTCTTCATATGCGGTCTGTGCTTCTTCTATGCTTTCCGGCACACCATCATAAAGCAGATCATAAACTTTTGATAAATAAGAATCTGATAAATATTTATAAAATACCAGTCCAAGCAAATATGTCTTATACTCATTTGCATCCATTTTTCCTCTTAGAACATCTGCTCCACTCCATAGTACCTGTAATAATTCTTTTGACTCTGCCATGTGTTAATTCTCCTCCATTTTTCTGATTGTCTCAATCATCAGTCTATTAATATTTGCAGCCTGCCGTTCCAGTAAATCTTTCTGGATAATCGACTGCCTGTATAATCTTCCTATCTGTCTTTGCTTTTCTATATCCAGTACCGGTATTTTTAATTCACCAATACTTTTTATATTTAATTTTTTTACACTTACGGTACTGCCCTGATGATATCTGCCAATCTGCTGTTCAAGGCTTTTTCCCTCATTAAATTGATAACAAAAATACCAGGGATCTAATTCATTCTGATCAAACATGCACAGCAGAAAATTTGATGTAATATATTTTTCCTGTATCCCGGTTGATATCGGTGATGCTTTGGATCGAATCAGATTAATAATGCACCCACATATCTCGTTTGCATCACTTAAGCTATGTAAGTCGTTTTCAAAATCCTCCGGTGTATAAATATTTTCATCCTGTTTTTTCAATCTGGAAATATTTTTACCCAAAGTAAACTTTATCAATTCATCCAAACATTTTTGTTCCATAAATCCTCCTTTAGGAGTAATTTAATTAAATTACTATTTCATAGTAATTCATCTATCTTCAAATGTCAATTTGTAATTTAGATAAATTACAAATTCTTTAATAAAACATTTTCTGTCTGCTCGCAAACCTATCCTTCTTAAATTCTGAATTTAACATCTCTGCTTTCACCGGCGTCACACGGATCAAATGCATCGGCTGCGGTAATTTTTTCAGTGCATCTATCGGAATCTTTTTAAATTCTGCTGCCGCAACATATTCGTCCGAAAATGGCTCTACGAGCTGTGCCATGCCTGTCATCTGCAATCCTTTTAATCTGCCGAATCCCTCATATTTATCATAAATGGCAATACATACATTTTTGTTATTCTCCAGTGCATGAAATTTTTCCCCGCCTTCAGAAAACATCCATACTGTACCGTCATGATAGCTATATTCAATCGGCGTACATCTCACAAATTCACCAGAACCGGTTGCAAGTGTACAGGTGTTATTTGCTGCATTTTCATATTCTTCATGATTCATGATCCTATTCTCCCTTCAGACATATTTTCTCATATTTTCCACCCCGGCATCATAACTTATCAAGAGAAGGCAATATGTAAAAAAATAGAGATTCGTGTGAAAAATGGGAAAGGACGGATTTATGAAAATTCAATGGAAAAACCTGATTACCTGCATTGCCATACCACTTGCTGTCGGTGCCCTGGCATCTCTTCTTACCAAAAACAGCATGGAAAACTTTGCAATGTTAAACAAACCTGCTTTTGCTCCACCGGGTTTTCTGTTTCCGGTAGTCTGGACAATTCTGTATGTTCTGATGGGATTCGCATCTTATCTGGTGGTCACATCACAAAAGCCCACTGGTAACGCTCTGACCGTATACGGCATCCAGCTTGTGTTTAACTTTTTCTGGTCCATTTTCTTTTTTAATTTTGGGCTATGTCTGTTTGCTTTTATCTGGCTCGTGCTGCTGTGGCTTCTGATCTTATTGACAGCAATTCTGTTTTACCCGATTTCAAAGCCAGCCGGATATCTGATGATCCCCTATCTGCTTTGGGTGACTTTTGCAGGATACTTAAATCTGGGGATCTGTCTGCTGAACGGATAAGCGCAACAAAAAAGCCTGCTGGCTTTTTTTAAGTCAGCAGACTCTTGCATCATTCATATCCTGTTTTTTATTTCGTGTCTTATTTTTTATCACTTACCCCTTTACACTACCAAGAGCAACACCCTGTACGATATGTTTTGATAAAAACAGATATACAATAATAACCGGGAAGATGGAGAATGCGATCATCACATATACCTGCCCCATATCAAATTTAAGCCAGTCAGCTCCACGTAACTGCGCGATCAAGATAGGCAGTGTCTTTTTCTTGTCATCGTGCAGGATCAATGCCGGTGTGAAGTAGTTATTCCAGCTGCTTACAAAAGTAAAGATCATCTGTACGGCGATTGCCGGCTTCATTAATGGCATTACGATAGAATTAAATGTACGAAACTCCCCGGAGCCATCAATGCGGGCTGCCTCGATCAGTGACAACGGCAGTGTGCTCTCCATATACTGTTTCATATAGAAAAAAGTAACCGGAGCTGCAATTGCAGGCACGATCAGAGGAATAAAGGAATCTTCCAGATGCATACCAGATACAAGTTTGATAAATCCAAGTGCAGTTACCTGTGTCGGGATCATCATAACCATTAAAATAAATGGATAAATATATTTTTTCAGTTTAAAATCATACGCATGGATCGCATAAGCTGTCATCGTTGAAAAATACACACCAAGTACTGCACTGCATGCTGAAATGATCAGGCTGTTGAACATACCATTCCAAACCGGAAGTGTTCCGTTTCTTAAGTTCTTCCAGTTTTCCCACAAATGACTGCTTGGAACCAGTGTAAAGCCGGACTGCATCTCACCATTTGATCTGGTTGCATTGATAAATAATACATAAAACCAGAATAAACACAAAACAGAAACAATCGCCAATACAACATATGCAATAAATCTTCTTGCATGAATACCTACGCCTTTTTTCAAATTACGATTTTCATTCATGAGTTTCACCCCTTCCTCTTATCATTGCCGGTAATCTTAAATACGATCAAACTTAAAATACCTGTAATGATAAACAGAATAACTGACAATGCACCAGCCATACCATAGTTCTTACTATAGAGATGTTTATTTAAGAACATGATCAGTGTCATAGTAGAACGCATCGGATCACCGGTTCCATTGGTTAAGATCTGCGGAACATCGAATAACTGTAAACCACCGATCAGAGATGTGATGACTACATATACAAGGATCGGACGTAACAGCGGTAACGTGATCTGCCAGAATACCTGGGAAGAAGTTGCTCCATCGACTTCTGCTGCCTCAAATAAAGAAGTATCGATACCCATCATACCAGCCATCAGAAGGATCGTTGTATTACCAAACCACATCAGGCAGTTCATCAGTGCGATCAGTCCTCTTGCACTTCCCGCATTTGATAAAAATTTATATGGTGTATCAATAAATCCGATCTGCATCAGCATTGAGTTGATCGGTCCTCCATCGGAGAACAAGGTAAAAAACAACATGGAAAATGCGGATGCCATGATCAGGTTTGGAAGATATACGACCGTTTTAAAGAAACGTGTTCCTTTTAATCTGAGACGCACATCTGAAAACCATGCCCCAAGTACAAGCGATAAAATAATCTGCGGTGCGAAGCACATGATCCACAATAACAGAGTATTTTTGGTATAAATCCAGATATCTCCATCGGAGAAGAGTTTTTGATAATTTTCAAATCCGACAAACCTTGGTCCAACCTGTGTTAATCCTGACATATAGTTTTCAAAGAAACTGTTGTAAATAGTGCTGACCAATGGGATCAACTGAAAAATAACATATACTACAATAAAAGGAATCAAAAAGATATATCCCCATTTATTGTATTTTACTACCTTTCCACTGCTTTTTTTCATAACAGCCCAACCTCCTTTTTCAGAGTACATTTTCTCATCCACAGAGCTCACAGCATCCCTCACTTTTCTTCTGTGTAAACATGCTGTCAGCTTTGCGCTAATGGTTTTACATAATAAACCGCACCTGCCTTCCTTACGATCTGGCAGGCGCAGTTTCATTCATAGTAACAGAACTTAGTGTGAAAAATACATTTTTCACACGCAAGATTTGTGCTTCGCACAAACTTGTGATGCGCTTAAAAACAGCGCAAGAATGGAGATTAATATGCCAATTCCGGATATTTCTCTAAAACTGATTTGTAGAACAGATCTAATGCTTCTTCTTTCGTTGCACTTCCTTCGAAGTAGTTCTTCATTGCATGCTGGAACTCTTCGTTACAACCCTGATCGTAGGAAGAAAGATTGCTTAAATCAAGTTTGGAAACTCCTGAGCTGTAAATACCAAGTGGATTCTGTCCGCCTAAGATCTTGCTTGAGTAAGAGCTGTCTGCCATCTCAGCAATTACGTCCTGATTGTTTACGAAGTCATCATCTTTCTCAATGATCTCTTTCATAACGTCATCATTGGTTGTCATCTGAAGCATGATATCTTTTACAAGGCTCTGGTTATCAGTTCCATTGGCTGCACAGATCCATGTACCACCCCAGAAGAAGCCCTGAGGTCCTTCCGTTGCGCCCCAGCCACCATTGTAACCGATACTGCCTTCTGTATCTGCTGCCATTGAGAAGTTTACTAACCATGCAGGTCCAAAGTAGCAGAATACATTTCCTTCCGGATAGAAACCTTTCTTCCAGTCATCACTCCACAGATCATATGTTCCTGTCTCACCTGCATCTACAAGCTCTTTGGAATCATCCACCCATTTCATAATGTTGTCATCAATATTGATCTTGCCGTCAACAACCCATTTTGAAGTGACGTTATTAGAATATACACGGAAAGTATCGTTTGCAGAAGATGTGATTGTGTAACCGGCATCTTTCATTTTCTTTGCTGTATCATTAAATGTATCCCAGTCTTTTACATAATTCTGAACCTCAGCAGGATCATCTGAACCTAATACTTCTTTTGCTGCATCTCTGTTATAGAATAATACGCCAGGGCAGCCCTGCCAGGAAAGACCTTTTAATACACCGTTGGAATCTGTAACAACATCTTTGGTGTACTGGTACTGTTTGGAAAGATCAGCATCGGTAATTCCAAGATCTGTAACTGCCATTGTGTAATCTGTATCAACATATTTTAATGCGTAATCGGCTTCTACCAGAAAGATATCGATCTTGTCATCTGCTGCTGCATCTGCCTGTTTTAATAAGGTTGCATCCAGATTGTTCTGATATGCCATATCATCACTTGGGGTAATGTTCCATTTTACAATTACATCACCGATCGTTCCTGTAGTTGCATCCACCTCTGTATATCCTGGATAATGATCTGTCAGACGACTCTTAAATTCCTCGTTCCAGCAGTAAATATTAAGTACCTTTCCTTCATCAGAAGTACCTGCCTGTGCATCTGTGTTTTCTGCTTCTGTTGCCGGAGCATTTTCATCTGTGGCTGTTGCATCGCTGCCAGTTGCTTCTGCAGCATTGCTCTTAGCATTGTCGCTCTTTGTGTCATTGCTGCCTGCTGCATTTCCGCCACAGCCTGCCAATAATGATGCTCCCATCGCTGCTACGAGCATCATACTTACAATTCTTCGTTTCATCTACTTTTCCTCCCTTTTCGAAATTCCTCTGGAACACTTATTTTCTTTTGTGTTCCTATCTCGTTTACAAGTGATATATTAACTGATTTTAATTTTGCATTATACTAAATCGCTTGAAAAAATGTCAGATTCATGACATAATGAGACAACCAGACGAAAGATGTACAAATCTGCAAATGAAATGATATTTTCATTTGAAAACAGTACAAGAATGGAGCTAATCATGGAACTTTCAAAAGAGTGGTATCACACAGAATTAGTCAACAGTGAATACGATATGCTGCACCGTTCCCCGACGGTAGAGTATTCTTTTTATAATGCGGTCAAAACAGGGGATATGGAAACTGTGATACGGAATTGCAAAGAAGATGCTTTTATTGACCTAAAAGGTACAGGAGTGCTTTCCCGCAATCCTCTTACGAATATCAAATATCATTTTGTTGTCACTACCGCCATGATCACACGCTATTGCATTGACGGTGGATTAGAACCGGAACAGGCTTACCGCCTGAGTGATTTTTATATTTTAAAAATGGATTCCTGTACCTCGATACGCCAGGTGGCAGACCTGCATCATGAAATGGTAAAAGATTTTACCGGAAAAATGGTTCTTCAGAAAAAAAGTGCAATTCTCTCAAAGCCTGTCATGCAGTGTGTCGACTACATCTACACGCACATCAAAGAACGCATTACCATCAATATTCTGGCTGAATATACCGGGCTGTCCGAGAGTTATCTGTCCCGTGTTTTTAAACAAAACCTTGGTATATCCATCAGTGACTATATCCGTGAAAAAAAGATTGAGAAAGCGACACATCTGCTGCGCTATTCCGATAAGCCGATCGTTGATATTGCAAATTATCTCTCCTTTTCCTCACAGAGCCATTTTATCCAGATTTTTGAAAACTATACCGGACTGACACCAAAGAAATACCGGGACGAATATTACAAATCCATGTGGTGACAGTCCGGTTTTTGCACTACTCACTTAAAACAACATCAATTCTGTGACATTTCCCAGAATCGAGTGTTTCGATCACTTTCTTACTAAGCCGTACCCCATATTCCGGCTCTGTTTCTAAAATGATCTGATCATCACACACTGCCTGTCTGATCTGACCATCTCTGCTGCTCTGTTTTTTGGGATTATGCAGTATGATATGGAATTTCTTACCTGCAAACTCCAGCTGCAGCCCTGCATCGCCTTTTTCGTCAAACTGCTCCGGCAGCAGGGACGGTGCGATCACAAGGTCGCCGAGTTTTCCTTTTACGCCAAAGACCTCCGTGATCATGGTTAACATATACCAGCTTGCCGCACCTGTCAGATATGCATAAAGTCCTCTTCCATCATTATCAAAATACTCCGGCAGTCCCGGATACATTTTACTGTTTTCAAAATTCATGGCTGCATCAAGCAGTGTCTGCAGTACTTTATGTCCCTCTGATACAAATCCCCTCTGATACAGTGCATTTGCATACATGACCGCCATATGTGAAAATACTGCCCCGTTTTCCTTTTCGCCATAGGCAAATCCAAACATTCTTCCAAGATCAAATTTTTCTTCTTTAAAGTCTGTATTCAGACGATAGCCACCGGCTTTTTTATCAAACAGATATCTGTCTGCACTCTTACATACTGCTTTTATCTGTTCCTCACCAGCGGTACCGCTCATGATCGCAAACACCTGTCCGGTCAGCATCATACGGACATCCCGATCTTTGCTGTACTCGACTGCATTTCCATGATTATCATAATATCCGTTAAACCAGCCCATACCATCTTCTGCACTGATCCATTCTTTTGATCTGATATGCTGCATCAGCCACTCTGCTTTTCCAAGCAGGTTTTTTCTGATCTGTTCCACTGAAATAAGGATCGTCCCGCCTTTTATGTTATGTGCACAAAGACTGGTGTATTTTTCTAACAATTCCTGTTTTTTATCCGGACTTTCATATAAATCTGTTCCGTCTGCAAGCAGATATTTCATCTCTTCCGCCACTTCGATCCTGCTGATGCCTGTCTCTGCTTCCAGATGTTTCAGGCACTCTGCAATATCTTTCAGATTTCCAGCGTATGCACAGGTAAATGCCACACTTTCGCCCCTTTCCCATGCCATATCAAGCGCATCGTTCCAGTCTGCACCGTGCAGTCTCATCTCATTATGATCCCCGACATCATAAAAAGCACACAGATTCTGAAGCAAAATATGTTCTAAGATCGTTCCAAAATAAACGTTGCCGCCCTCCGTGCGCTGTTTATTTCCATATGCATGATCCCACGCATTATCATGTGCAGTACCTCTCTTTGCCTGAAGATCTTTAAAATAAGTAACTTTTTCCAGTAAAATATTAAGATCTCCGGTCTGATCCAGATATAATTTCGTTGTTACAAACGGCCAGAACGCATGATCCATCCAGACACGGGTAATGTTATTACGGTCAGCAATAAATTCTCCCTGTCTGCTTCCAATGATCGTTGCATTTGTTCCATCTATCCGGACACCGCCATAATTGTCCACGATCATCTGACGCACCACAGACGGCTCCATGATAAGCAGGGCAAGACAATCCTGCCAGAGATCTCTCCAGCCGCGTCCGCCTTTACCATAATCATGATACGGTAAAAAAGAGCATCCAAAGATCCTTCTTAAAACCGGCTGAAAGCAGATCCATTTCAGATAATTATCAACTGCTGTATCACCTGTTGCAAAATCGACATTTACTTTGTCAGTCCAGTGCTTTTTTACCGTTTCAAGTGCTGCTTCCACCTGCTTTTTCGTACGGTAAGCTGCTGTCTGTTTTTCGATCTGCTCCCTTTCTTCCGAAATTCCTGCGAGAATCAGATACGCTGCTGATTCCTGTGGTTTTAAAGTAACCGACGCAAAACGCATTCCTCCTGCTGCCTCTTTTCCCTGCAGTTTCGTTCCAGCCGGCACGCCATCCTTCACAGTCCGCACAGTTTCCGGTATCAGATAACTTCCGCCCTCTCCGATAAACATTTTCGTTGTCGGATAAAATGTCTCCGGTGCCTCGCCTTCTCCTGTCGACCCATAGACAAAATATGTCGTCTGGTTCTTCTGGTGTCCTCTTTCATCAAAAGAAAGTACCGGACATACTTCCACGCCATACATCTTTGTCTCGATTCTATGTAAAAGTGATGTCACATGACGGTGATCCCTGATATTGTCTGCACTCCGTCCATAAACCGGAATCACTGCCATCGGTGTGATTTTCTGCTCATACTCTGCTGTATTGGTAATTTCTACCATCATTACTTCCATTGCACCATCTAAAGTCACAAAGGAAGTCGTCTCTGCTTTTACCCCATACTCTTTTGATATTCTTGTCAGTTTCTGCCACATAAATCCGGCTTCTAAGGTGCTTTCATCCTGATCTTTCGTAAACTTTTCCGCTTCCTGTTTTGCAGAAGAACCACAGACAGACCAACAGCCTTTATCTTCGATCCGGCACCAGAAATTTCTTGTATTGCGGTTATTATGTAAGTTTTCAATACTGACCGGTTCTAATAAAAAATGATTCTGATCTGTCTTGCTGTCCCCTCCAAGATTCGGCGTAATGCTCGATTTCAATCCCGTCTCTCCTGCCAGCGGAAGGTACAGACCACTATAATTTTCCGGATTGTGAATACGGAAAGCTCCATTTTTATCTATAAATTCAACTTGTTTCATGATACTCCTCATTTCTGCGTATAAAAAGACTTCTTTACTTATTTTGTCTTATGACATGATCAGTTCCACTTCTGTTGTCTCTGTAAGTACAGACTGTGGAATATAATTGTCCTCCATTTCCTGACCATTAACGAATAGTTTTTTGTATCCGCTCTCTGCATGTCCCGGATTTTTTACTGTAATGTGCAGATGGCAGCCTCTGAAATCTTTATCGATTTCAAACATTTCCCATTCTTTCGAAACAGCCGGTGCAATGCGAAGTCCATAAAGATCCGGGCGCATGCCAAGGATTCCCTCTACACACCCTACCATAACCGTGGAAGCTGTTCCTGTCAGCCAGTGCACATGCGACCGTCCAAAATTCGGACTATCCTTTCCTTCGGTAAACTGACCATAACAGTATGGCTCTAATTTTCGGATCTCTGCCCTGTCATTCTGTGCTGCCGGTGCATTTTCCATAAAATAGGAAAATGCTCTCTCTCCATGTCCTCTCAATGCTTCCGCAAGGATGATCCACCCCTGTGACTGAGAAAAAATACCGGCATTTTCTTTGGTGCCAGCGTTATAAATAACTGCAAGCGCCCCATCAAATGCATGTGCATGATATGGCGGATCCATCAGAATTGCTCCATATTCCGTGTTTAACCTGTCATATACCTGCTGCAATGCACAGTCTGCCTGCTTTTCATCTGCAAGTCCGCTGATCACCGCCCAGCTCTGCGGATTTAACCACATGTTCGCTTCCGGATCGGTACGCTTTCCGATTGTCTTACCATCCTCTGTGAAACCACGGATAAATCTGTCCTCATCCCAGCAGAGTTTCTGGATCAGCTCTCCCAATTTTTTCTGCTCTTCATTCAGAAATGCAATATATGCCTCATCTTTCTTATATTCTGCAAAAATACGCAGGATCGTCATCGCATAATAAAACTGCAGGGCAACAAATGTTGATTCCCCATCTTTTCCAAGACGCAGGCAGTCATTCCAGTCTGCATAAAGCCCTGCCGGCAGTCCATGCCCTCCAAGATGTTTCATGGAAAAATCTATTGCACGCTTCAGATGCTCGTAAACCGTTCCCTCATCTTTATTCGCAAACGGGATCACCTCATCGATAAACGCCACGTCACCGGTTTCTGAAACATATTTGTACACGGTTGGGAACAGCCAGAGTGCATCATCCGCACGATATGCAGGGTGCCCTGTCTCCTGTACATAAGAGGCATCGTCCGGTGTATCCTCATGTCCCGGATTATGTGTAAATTTGACTAATGGCAATCCGCCTCCATTGTCCACCTGGGCCGAGAGCATAAAGCGGATCTTTTCGACTGCCATCTCCGGTGCAAGATGGATCACGCCCTGAATATCCTGCACGGTATCACGGTAACCATACCCATTCCTCAGTCCACAATAAGTAAAGGATGCAGCCCTTGACCAGATAAATGTCATAAAACAGTTATACGCATTCCATGTATTGATCATGGTATTAAATTCTTCACTCGGTGTCTTTACCTGAAAATGAGAAAATTTTTCATGCCAGTATGCGGTCAGTTCCGCAAGTTCTTTTTTGCACACTTCTGCTGTATTCCTGTATCCTGCTACGATTTTTGCTGCCTCATCATCCTCTTTCATTCCGACTAAAAATGCGATATTCTTTGTCTCCCCCGGATTCAGATGCAATACCGTTGAAATAGCACCACAGCCGTTTTCATTGTAATTCCCTTTATTATTTAAAACACCATCTTCCACACCTTTGGGATTCCCATATCCATGATATCTGCCAAGGAACTCTTCCTTATCGCCACACCAGGATGTTACGGCTGTGCCCGCAAGTCCAAAGAACCGGCTCACCACGGTCTTATGGTCAATTTCTTTTCCTTTTTCAATCATATCAAGATTGGCATGGATCATCTGGCGCACACGGTTCTCACAAAAAACAGTCCTTGTGATGAACTGTGAATACTGCAGATTGACCTGATCCTGTTCATAATTGCTGTTATTCGTAAACTCTGCATAACCGGTCACAGTAAGTTTTCTTTCTTTTTCAGAATCATTGGTAACACTCAGATTCCAAACTTCATAAGACTGGTTTAACGGTACATAATAACATACCTCAGAACTGATCCCGGCATATGCCGCTTTCATTTTTGTGTAAGCAGTCCCATGATGGCACTCGCTCTTATAATGCTCTAAATCTTTTCCCACCGGCTGCCAGGAAGCTGACCAGTAATCTTTACTCTCATTGTCCCTGATGTAAATATATCTGCCCGGTTCATCAAACTGGTTAAATACATATCTTAAAATTCTTCCGTTTGCTCCGGATTTTGCAAAACTATATCCTCCCGCATTATTGGATATGATCGCTCCATACTCCGGTGATCCTAAATAATTTACCCATGGTGCCGGTGTGTCCGGTCTTGTGATCACATATTCTTTTTTATTTTCATCAAAATATCCGTATTTCATAGTAACCTCCATTCTTGTCTCAGTCTTTTTTCTACTGCCATGTTATATTAACAATAAAGGTTCTATGAAAATGGTTATACAAAATACGTCCTTAAAATAACAGATTCATGACCTGTTCTTCCGAAAATATATGAGATACGATTTTCGAATTAAATCTCGTTTCGATATTTCAACGGCGGATTTCCGTACATCTTTTTGAAGCTCCGGATAAAATAACTGACATTTTCATAACCGCACCGCATTGCAACCTCCGTAACAGGAAGTGTAGTCTCCTGCAGTAACTGTCTCGCATGCTCCATGCGTAAATGATTGATATACTGTGAAATAGTAATATGAAAATGTTCTTTAAAATAGCGGGAAATATATTTTTCAGACAAGTGAAACTGGTTTCCAAACTCCTTAAGCGATATTTTCCTGGTAAAGTTCTGCTGTATATACGAAATCATTTCTTTCTCGGTAGTATTTCTGCCACTGGTATTATTTTCTAATATAAAACCACTTTGCAGCACTCTCTTAAAAAACAAAAGCAATCTGCCTTTTATCTCAAACTGGATTATCAGGTTGTTCCTATTATCACTTGTATTCTCAGCAATTTCCTGCTCTTTCTGAGTTTCAGACAGTGTCAGATCTGAATGTTCCAAAGCGATCAGATTATCGCATATATCACTCAATCCAGCACCAAGCTGTGGTTTTATCATCCGCTTTCCACTTTTCAGCGGTGCCATTACCTCTTTCTCTAATAGATCATTTGATTGAAACGATACATACTCCAATGGGAAAAGTAACGTATAGTAGTCCACTTTTCCTGTCTGCGAACCCATAAAATGCAAATTACCCGGCGATACAACAAATACTTCTCCTGTACTTCCTGTGTAGTTTTCTCCTGATATATTCACATTTAAAACTCCATTTTTTACATATATAATCTCAAGTTCGTCATGCCAGTGCACCGGAATCTGAAAGGAATGGTGGATATTATATATATGATATAAACTGAAAGGATACTTTTGCGTACCATGTGGTCTGTTTTCTTTTAATTCAAAGTACATAATATCCTCCGCATAAATAATCATTCACAAACAACAGTTTCATCTTACTCCACCAGACGCTTCGTCTTCCATTTCCCTGTTTTCCAGCGGAGCACCATTCCAACCGCTCTGGCACATTCATCACCCGCCATGCCAATATATGCCCCCACAGCAAGCAGCCCTAACCGTATGCCCAAAAAATATGTGCCTCCAACTGCCACCAGATACATAAATATTGCACCCATGATCACAGGGAAAACAGCATCTCCGCTTGTTTTTAATGCCTGTCCATAGACCAGATTCGTTACACGTCCAAATTCGAGGAAAATGTCAACGACAAGCAATTTTACAACCAGATTTATCATCTGTGGATCGTCTGTGAAAATATGTACGATAAAATGTCCAGTCAATGCGAACGTCACAGAAAAACAGGTGGCTGTTATCACTCCATAAATAGCAGCCTTTTTCGTTCCTTTATCACACTCTTCAAATTCTTTTGCCCCAATCCGCCAGCCTGTCATGATGGCATTTGCCTGTGCTAAGGCAGCACCTACACAGTATGAAAAATTTGCAATCTGAAGCGTATAAGAGCGCGCGGTAACATTCATCCCGTCCGCATCCATCTGATTCATAAAACGAACAACAAGCGTCATTGCAATATTATAAAGAGCCGTCTCGCACGCGGATGGAAAACCTATTTTTATGATCTGTCCTAATATTTTGCGTGAGGACTCCCTCTCAGGAGCATTTTTTGCCTTTACCAGCACTGCTCCCATAGCCGCAACCATGATCAGATTTATAACACGCGATATCACTGTGGCGATGGCAACTCCCATAACTCCCCAGTTCATGACAAATAAAAATACAGAATTCAAAATAAAATTAATTATATTTCCTGTGATAGATGCAAAAAGCGACTGCCTGGTATAGCCAAACACCCGAAGATAGCTTGAAAATATAGGTATGAGCGCATTTAAAAAACACGCACCGCCTACGATTTTCAGATAAGTTTCAGCAGGCGTAAACAGAGCCGGTGCAATACTTACTATCTCTAAAATTTTTCCTGAAAAAACAGCTAAAAATACGGACATCATAACTCCGACAACCGCATTAAAAATAAGTCCAAGCTGTCTTGCCTGATATGCAACTCCCGGCTTTCCTGCCCCGATATTCTGTGTCATTACCGCAACCATGCCCGACGATATAACTCCAAACATGATGATAAAAACACCAATATATGTATTTGCCGTACCGACTGCACCAACTGCCTGATCGCTTACCGATGAAAGCATCAGGGTATCAACCATTCCGGAAAGCATATAAAAAAGTGTTTCGAAGCATATTGGTACAAAAAGCTGTGTTAAAGATTTTCTTTGGATTTTCATTTGAACTGCCCTCACATCTGCACTAAATATTTTTCGTTTTTATATTTTCAGCAATAAACTAGAGTTTTTGCGCCATACTAATAATATGACATTTTGCGCCATAATTCTTGTATTTTTTCACATAATAATTGCACTATTTCTACTTTTTATACAGATAACCATATTAATCCTTTTTGCGGTTTTGTCAATCAAAAATTGAAATCTGCTGTTTGACTCTGACATCATCTAACATTGCCCGCCAAATGCTGGTTTGTTGGGCTATGAGTTCCCCGGCGAAGGGTGATATCGCAGTTTTGTGATTGGC
>NZ_QRHS01000038.1:7962-18837 GCF_003470905.1 Roseburia sp. AM23-20 | reverse complement strand
TTCGTTTTGTACAGCTTTTCGTCTTGCCTGTGCTCTTTTTACTGCTTCCTTTTCCTGTTCTTTCATAAGTTCTTCCATTCTTTCGTGGCGCTTCTCCCACCAAGATTCTCCGTCATTCGCTGTTTCTGATCCACTCTTTCCTACTGGACCTGCATAACCGTAACATTCTTCTGGTGACGCTCCAATAACATCAAAACTAACATTATTTGATCCTACCGGCAAGCCTTGAACGGAATATGCTGAACGAACTCTGTTCAAAACATAGTTCTCATATTCAGGATCATTTTTCATTCTTTCAAAAGCTTCTTCATTAATCACAATCGACCCTGAAGAAAATGTGGAACGAACCCATCCGCTTACGGGATATTGGGATATTTGATTCATAACCCATTGTTTATACTCATCCAGTGACATCTCATCCTTTGATTTTTCAGAAACCACGCTATTGTTTACAGCATTGTTTATCCGAGGTGGATAATCAATCGTCACATCTCCCGGATACATCACATTACTTGTATCCGCTGAATTTTTACTTTCCTCTACTTTCTTCACCGCATTTACAAAAGTATCTTTTGATGTAGTATTACTTCTGTTTTTTGCAGAAGTTAAGTAACTGTCAGCATACGGATTTCTTCCTATACCATTCACATTTATACCTGCCATTTATGTCCCTCCTAAATAATTATATATATGTCTCATCGTTGTCATTTTCCGTTTCTGTTCCAGTCAATTATAACTTTTCCAATCTTTCCAGAAACGCAACATAGAATTCTCTTTCTTTCATACAAGCCCTCTGAACTTCTATGCTTTTAGGGACATATTCCAGTGGATGGTCTAAATTATATAAAGCCTGTTTCGTTGCCTGAATTGCAGATTCTGTTGTGTTTCCCAAAATGTCGATGTTATCCACATCGACCTCACCCTTCATCTGCTTATTCAGCCTTTGTACCATCATCTGTGATATATGGCTCAACATTCCGTTTTTCTTTATTCCCATACCATTCGCATTTACTTCCTTTGCTGCTTCCATCCATGCATCTTTTACCTCCTGCGGAGTATTCGGACCAATCATATCAAATGCTTTTTCGTTAAAATCCACATCTGCCATATATGGATTTATACTCTCATTTTCCTGTTCGGTATGTTCTGTACTAAATTGAGGAATATTATCCTGTCTGCGTCTGTTTTCGTATGGCACACCATTCATAGAATAGTTGGAACTAATCTGCATATATCAATACCCCTTTTTTATTTGAATTGCATTATTATCATTAGGCTTTCGCTTCAAAAACTGGTCTTTTCTCCAGATAATCCGGTAATTCTTTTAATTCAGAATTCATACCATTCTTTACGGCATTATATTCCTTCCAGTAAATGGAATAAAATTCATCTTTTCTTGTAAGTTCTGCCGGAGTCATTTCGTATCCCCAGCCAGCACCGGTATTTGACAATACATTGACACCCTGACTCTGAATTTGAACACCATAACCTCCTGATGTTAAAATAGTGAAATTTAATGTTCCGCCCCCTGCCAGTGCAATCTGCTTGTCCGCAAGATTCTGATTTTTTCCCTCTGCCTGTTCCAAAAAATCCAGTAAGGTTAATTCTCCGATCCCTTTACATTTTGGATTGGTATTTTGATTTTTCATTGCACTTTTTGCCTGTTGGTATAACTGCTTTCTATCCGGTGCAACCTCTGACAAATATTCTGCCCTTAACTGCAATACCTGCCTTGAAATAGCGTCTTGTTCTGTCTTATCAGTAGCATTGGCAGCCTTTTGTGCCAGTTTCTTAATCTCACTCACAAATTCAGTCTGCGTTCTTGTACTATTTCCTTTCGATGGAATATAAGACCAGTTTGGTTCTCCATTACTACCAGAAGTAATTAACTGTTCCCTTCCAACTGTTCCTATATTTGAAAAAGAGATTCCCATAAATCCACCTCACGGTTCATAAATAAATCTATCTATAACTTTATATCTACTGACTTTCTGCCACTCTACTCTCTGGTGATGCCATCCTATGCACCAATTAGATATTTTTCTTTTATCAAATCCTCTTATGCCTTAACATTACAACTTCCTCCGATAGATGGAGCTGTACCTACTGCCTGTGCTACAACATTCTCTGTAATGCTTTTCATATCCGTACCAATTGCAAATATTGTGCGTCTATCTTCCTGAATTTTCTTCATCTTCTCTTTTCTTTCAGCTCTCCGTTCTGCAAGTTTTTGTTCATTTTCTTTCCTTTTCTCAATTTTTCTATCTTCATCAGCCTTTTTTTGTTCTTCGCTTGGTCCTGTAATAACCATGGAGCCCATATTACCATCCTTATCTATCCATACCTGACGATACTTAACTTCACTACCAGTCATTGATTTAATCATTGAGTCAGCCCATCTATCTAATGCTGGAATTTTTGACAACATATTTTCATATTTTGTGGCAACCTCTGGATTACTCATCATCCTATTTAAAATCTCAGGAGCAATCCTCACATCTGTTTTTCCTGTACGATTAGCTGTTTTTACATTTTTATCCGAACTTCCTGCCACAATATCTATTTGAGGATTTTTTTCCTGCAATTTTTTTACATAATCTTCCTGACTCTCTTCTGTTTTGCTCACCTGTGAATTTTCCTTTGTTTTTTGAATATCACAAGCTGCCTTTTTAACCGTGTTCTTGTAACCTGATGCATAATACGATGTGTAACTGCTGTTATTGATACCTGTAATTGCCATAATCCTACCTCCCTGTTATTGAAACTTAAAATAATTTCTATTATATTGAACGACTTGGATATTTAATTTCCGTTGATGTAAATTCATCTTCTGCCGAAACATTGATATGCCCACTGCTGTCAATAGCATACTCTTTACCATAAACGGAAAACGTATCTCCTTCTTTATATCCGATTTCTATCCAATTTATATCATTTAACTGTTTTATCTTTGCGTCAACATTTATGGTCTTTCCTGATTCCTGCAATAAATAAGTGTGTTTTCCTGCTCCCGCATCTATAGAAAAGAATCCCGGAGAAATCCCGACTTTCTCACAGACGGACAATACCTCCTCATTGCTGTAGAGATACCCCCACACACTCTTTCCCTGTGCCAGATCAGACAGGATATTGCCTGCCTTACACATTTCCCACTTATAATTTGTTCCTTTTTGATTTGTATTCTCTGCAAGCAACGATTCCGAGGCTGCCCAGCCTATCCTTCCATTGTTGACCGTCCATGTATATTTACCGCCACTTGATGTTGTCCATGAATAATAACTTTTATTACTTAATACCAAAGAATTATTTGCAGCACAAATGCCTGACATGGTGCTTGTATTCATTTTCGGTACTGCATAATTAGGTACTACCTGTCTGCTCCCATTAAGGTCAAAGGAAATAACCCCGTACTCCTTAAAATCAGAATTATATCCACAGGAAACATTCTCCCCAAAATTGATTGCATCCAAAATAGCACTTGAATTATTATAGTTTGCAAAATAATAAGCCAATTCACTGTTAGAAATATTCGCATTTTTATCTATCAGTGCAGCTATTGATTGCTTTGAAAAGCCTCGTGCAGCATCAGAAATACTTAAACTGTCCTGTTTTTTATTATTTCCTGCTCCAAGCAACATCTGTATTGCTTTTTGGTGTATTCCTGCCTCTGCCTGCTTTGAATATGTCAACAGCTGGTTTACTGTGTTTACATCTGTTACTGTCTTCATAGCTAGTCTCCAAACCCTTTTTCAACATTAAACGCCAAACATATGCTGCAATTTGTCCAGCATATTATTTACTCTGCCTTCAACAGCTTCTGGCTGATTCCTTAATTCATACCTGCTTCCATAGTAATCATTTAAACGGTCTTTCATCTCATTACAAAATAATTTTTGATCTGTTTTACCATTTAAAAACTGATTGCAGATACCACTTATCTCTTTCTTCTCATTTGTATAAAAAGCTGTCTCATCTGAGATTATTTCTGACTTGTACTTATAAGATTCTGTTTTGCTTCCAATTCCAACAACCATGTAATCTGGTGTCATTCTCTCCATGATGGAATTACGTGCTGAATCATTAAAATGAACATATTCGTCAATCATGTCTGAAAAACCAGCTTGAAATTGCTCTGGAACATACATTTCATTTACTTTCCTTAGCCCAGCTTCACTTGCACTTAACAAAAATACAGATTCATAAGAAGTTCCTCTATATCCCTCCTGAGCATTCAAAGAATCTACATCTGCTGTCATTGCATTAATCTTCTCTTTTAAATCTTTCATTTCATCTTCTGTCAAATATTCAGAAGCATTTTCGTCCAGCCATTTTTCAAAAACCTCTGACTGATTTTCCGAACAGCCTTCAAACGCACTTTGTTCTCCAGAAATGGAAGTTGCTTTCAAATCTAATTTGAATAAATTTTCACATTTATATTCTGCTGGTATCTCTCTTATCTCTCCCATAATAGATGAAAAATGCATTGTATGAAAATCCGATACCTTATTACGAGCAGTCTCAACTAACTTTCTTGCTGAATCACTGATTTTCACATCATCCTCCGAAATAATATTCTGAGGAACAGTTGTTTTCTTCTCAACCTTATTTTTTATCATCTCTGGATTATTAATATACCTATTTCCTTGAACTTTCATAGCAACCTCCTTAAGTTAGTCCACACTTTCTATACTTCTTTATCTATCTTGCTCGATGTCAAAGAACCTGCATCTATTTTCAGGTAATCTACATCACTGTCATTGCTCAATGAACCAATAAAACGATTTATATCTACTGACTTTCTGCCACTCTACTCTCTGGTGATGCCATCCAATGCACCAATTTGATATTTTCCTTTTATCGAATCCTCTTATGCCTTAATATCAAAACTTGATCTATCAGGTGCAGAAATACTCACAGATTCTGCTACAAGGCTCTGTGTCATACTTTTTACATCATTACCAGTTACGGATAAGGTATAATCACCCGTTTCTTTTCCTTCTGCCGATTTTTCTGCACGTTTCTTTGCAGCCTTTTCTTCCTCTGCTTTTTTAGCAGCTCTTTTCTCTTTTACTTTTTCCTCTTTTTCTCTGTTCTCTTTTGCTTTTCGTTCAGCATTCTCTTTCGCTATTTTCCCATCTGGATCATTTGTACCAGATATTGCCACCGAAATATTTCCGTTTGCATCAATCATATAACTCAGATTTGTCAAAGTGCCCAAACATCCATTCACCGCACTTTTTGCACAATCTGGAATGGCTGCTAAGTTTTCCTCCAGATACTTTGCTTTTTCTGGATCATTCATACACTTCTGTAAAAATGCACTTGAAACGGATACTGTTGTCGGAACCCCTTGCATTGAAGTCGTTCCCGTATTCATATAATGGTATTTTCCTTGCAAGTATTTTGAATAATCATTTACATTGCTATACCCCGTCTTAATCTGCTCTGTTTTTGTCACACCGGGACGTGATGTTTTTAATTCAACTGTACTTGTTGTCACGTTGCCGTCTTTTGTATTTGTACTATCCTTTTCACTATCTGTTTTTTTAACAGTATTCTTGTAATTTGAAGCATAATACGATGTGCAACTGCTGTTATTGATACCTGTAATTGCCATAATCCTACCTCCCTGTTATTGAAACTTAAAATAATTTCTATTATATTGAACGACTTGGATATTTAATTTCTCTCAGCCTCAATATGATATGTAATTACTATTTTTATTTGTAAATCATAGTACTAACATCATCAAATCTTAATGCTCATCAATAACTGCTCTCTATTAGGCTGAATCATTGTATATTTCTCCTTAAATGAGGTAATTGCACCATACATTTTCTCAGTTAAATTTTCTGGGATTTCGTCCTTTCCCCTGGTTTTTTGCTCCTCAATGTAAGCCGATGCCAAAGTTGACCTTGTGGTAATTTTTGAAATTTTATTCATTTCTTCACCAATAATTCCACGGGCATGCTGATTGGTTGTCTCCATTGTCACAAAGTCATCCACTGTTTTTTTATATGCTACATCTAAATTGCTTAACTCTTCATCCTTTGTAAGCTTACGAGGTCCATTTTCATCAGCTACATATATTTCTCTGGTTCCATTTTCATAGCCCTTCACAATTTCATCATATAATTCTGCGTATGCTTTAACATAATTATTTGCCTTGTCAGTAATATTTAAGGCACTTTTTCCTGTATCAACATTTTGATTCTGCTGTGCTGCCTTCTTTTGAATTTCATAACTATAATCAATATCACTGATTTTTTTACTCGCTAACAGTTCCTTTCTTTGAACCACATCATCATATTTTTCCTGTCCACTCTGCTGTATACGATTACGATAATACTCCAATCCCTCATTAGAAATCGAAAGCTTCACTGATTGCCCCACTGTATGTTTTTCGTTTGTCTGACTATTTCCTTTCTGTACTTTATCAGTATTTTTTTCCATTATTGAATTCGTATTATTCATGTAATTAAATATTTTCATATTGTCACCTCTTTCAATTATTCAAATATCCCTGATCCAGTTCTTCTTTCGACCAGACTCTTTCATACGTTCCACCAATTTCGTCAAAAACCTTTTGCCATGTAGAAAATTTATGGATTTCCTCCATGCTATCCTTGTTATTCTGAAGCCATTCATACAGCTTTTCATACATAGAACCAGAAAACCGGACACTCCAATTGTTTTTATAATTTTCATTGTCACTGTATGACATTCCATCAGCTCCTATGGATATAATTCCCTGATCTGTCCGTTTTGCCATTCCTCTAATCTCTAAATCAGCCCAGATAAAACCTTCTTCCCGACTCTCAATTAAATTAGGGTATTTGTCAAAATACATCTCCGCTAATTCTTCATACCTCTTCCAATCCGCTTCATTTTGCAGAAGAACCTTGCCACCTCTGCCTTCCTCACCGTCTTTTACTAAATACTGGATGCCGGTACCTGAATGTGTATTTAATGTAAATCCCTGCAAAGTCTCCACATCCAGCGAATCTTTATCCATTACATTCTGCAATGCATCTTTTAATTCATCATCTAATACCAGGGCATCGTAACTCATCGTTCCATGCTCAGAAATCAAAAACTGCTTTCCTGTTGTTTCATCCTGTCTTATTTTTATATCAGAATAGGAAAATGCCCCCAAACGCTCCCCGTCTTTATTGTATATATCAAAACATTCAGCTTCATTATCGGGTACGATTCTATAATTTTCGGATTCGTACTCTGAATATTCCTGTTTCAAAGTATTTATCGTTTTTCCTGACAGTGCCAGATAAGAATCCATCACTGTACTTTTCTTAGCACGATTGATATCCGCTCTACTGCTAATATCCTCCTTATCCACCGTCTGAGCCAAAGTGTCAGCCCACTTATTCTGGTTCCGATTTGGTTTTAGGTTGTTATAACCTGTTGAATAACGGCTCTCCGCTCCTATACTTCCAATCATTTTTTAAATTCCTCCCGGCATTTTATTCTCTTATTTTAGATGCCAGTACGGTATAAAATTCTTTTTCCTGCTGCAGATATGCTGCCCTTTCCTCTGTAACCGCTGCCAACGGATTTTCTATTCTCTCCAATACTTTGTCGATAGCTGCTAAACAACTTTCTTTCGTTTCACCAAAAATATTGTCATCACCACCTGTCAGAAAATCCTGCTCTACAGATAACTGCGTTAATGTACTGGTTACATCCGTCTGAAATGGATTAACCCCCGTTTCTTCTAAAGTTTCCTGCCACGCCGCTTTTACACTCTCCGGCACTGTTTGAAGGTAATAATCGCTAATATAAGCAATCTGCTTTTTGGTCTTTTCATCTGCAAACTGGTAGGTTCTGTTATTCGCTTTTAACTGTTCATATGCCGCCTGCGCATCACTGTTCGCTTCTGACTCATACCAACCATCTTTATTTTTGCTATATTTCATACCATTGACCGTAAAATCTTTGGAAGTGTCTACACCCAGATAAGACATAACATCCGTAATTCCCTCTGTATACCGGGCATATTCCTCCTTTGAATGTGCTACAGTAGTCATTGTCCCACCTGCATTTCGCAGCATGGATGCCAATGCATCTGCCATTCTCTGTGCTTTTACATATGATTGTGTATCATACGGATTATCTCCACCAGAAACCTCTACTCCATGCGCCGTAACCGTAAGCACATGACCTCCATTAACACGGATTCTTTGCCCTTCCGCAATATTAACAGAATTATTCTGTCTGCTAAGTGACGAACTCTTCGCCAATTTTATTGGTGTTTTTAACGCTTGTGCCAGATCCTCTACCGGATTTAGTAAGTGCTGCAACATCGCCCCATTATATGCTTCCTTATCTTTAATAACTGTATTTTTATAATTAGATGTAAGTGCTCTTGTATTGGGATTAATATAACTTGATATTGATTGCATCATCTCAACCTCCAATTATTTTCATTCCTCTGTCATTCGGAATCTATTCACTCTCCATAACGGTCCAAGTGATCTATTACTTTTATGACCATCTATACCAAGTTCCGCCATTCAAAAGCTGTGACATACTTTCTTTGTATCTTTTCACTGCTTTCTGCTGAATGGAACTAGGCACCACATAATCGTTACCAACTTCACGTATTTTCCCATTTACCAGTTCGCAATGTGTCCCGTTTATCACAAATTCTCTGCTTGTATCCACTCCCTGTGACGCAAGAAAATCTAAAATATAATCGGTGTATGTATCTGTCATACTTGAAAAATACTGCTGATCCGCAAAATGTATCAGGGAGTTCAGACCACCTATCATCATATTGCATCTTTCATCATCTGCCTTGCTTCCGTTTCCATAGCCCTCGCCCCAGACAAAATCTTCCTGTACCGTCATGCTGTATCCATTTCCAAGATTAAATCTGCTTCCAACCCCAATCGTGATACTGTTTGTACTGGGATCATATGGTTTGTACCCTCTGGTTTTAAATGGCTGCTGTACGGTTCCAAAGGTTTGAATCTCGGATGGGAGATATGACATACCCGTAATTGCCGTAAACGCTTTCTGCCCATTCACATAAAAGGAAGTATGGGTTGCACTGTCTATATCCGCTGTAATCTCGACTTTCTCATCATTGGCAAAAGGATTCTGTCCGGTCATTCCGGTTCCATATGCAAACAGCATTCTTGTAAACTGATATCTTGTATGCTCATCAAAATGATTCAGTGTCTCTGTATCTTCTCCCTTTACATCTCCATTGCAAAAATCAACAAATTCATTTTTACTGCCATCCTTTGTAGATAGCTTACCTGTTTTTGTGTTATAAACAAAATTATAAGAACTTCCTACGCCTGTTATACCCATTGCATTTCCTCCATTGCATTTTTTCGTTGATATTCCTCTGTCATTCGGAATTTGCAATCACTTTCCTTATATGGTCCAAGTGATTTATAAATATATAAGTAACCATATTATCTCCTACCTTATATAAGTCTCATAACAACTGCCAACATTCTCTTATAACATTAAACAGCCTTTCATGTCTCTAGAAAATATTTTTTTAAGTATTGTGATATATTGTTTTAGCAAATAACCTCTGAGTCGTTTCCATAAAGTTCTTATCGCTACTCATAATATCCCAAATTACACTCTTTGCAATTCCTGCTGTGTATTTCGGTTCTTCACGCATTTCTAAAAATCTTTTTTGTGCTTTCTCCATCATGGATACCGCAGTATCTATATATTCTTTTTGTTCTGCTGTATTCTTCTTCACATTAGTTGTTTGAAAGAATTTAGAACCGTCATTTGTCTGCTGACATACAATATATCCCGCCAGATTTGCTAATCGCTTATTATATGCCCTGTCTAAACCTGCCAAATCTTCATCAAGTGTTAATGAATTTTCTCCTGTGAGGTCATAAGAAACCTGACGTTCTCCATTCTCATGTTCTTTCACAATATAATTGTAACGTGTTTCATAAGCATCCATCATAGACTTCATCACATCTTCTAGATTGTATTTTCCGTCTTTTAACGTCAGTCCACTATATTCTCTCATTGAAGTATAATGTTCCCATTCAACCTCATTTGTATCTTGTATTGTTAATTCATATCCTATCGGTTCCTCAACTTTTGGCTTTACTTCTCTTAATTTTTCCCGCAATGCCCGCCTTCCTTCATTCGATATTTCTACATTGTCTATCTGCTTATTTTTATAAGCAACATTGTCATCCATACCTCTGAAATCTTTACTCTTTCTTTCCATTTCGAATAAACAAAACCTATCGTAAGAAGGTGTTTGAAATATTTTCATATCAGTTCCTTTCACATTTCACCATCGCCTATTCACTCTCCATAACGGTCCAAGTGATCTATTACTTTTATGACCATCTATACCAAGTTCCGCCATTCAAAAGCTGTGACATACTTTCTTTGTATCTTTTCACTGCTTTCTGCTGAATGGAACTAGGCACCACATAATCGTTACCAACTTCACTTATTTTCCCATTTACCAGTTCGCAATGTGTCCCGTTTATCACAAATTCTCTGCTGGTATCCACTCCCTGGGACGCAAGAAAGTCTAAAATATAATCAGTGTATGGATCTGTCATACTGGAAAAATACTGCTGGTCCGCAAAATGTATCAGGGTATTTAATCCCCCGATTATCATATTACATCTTTCATCATCTGCTTTGCTTCCGTTTCCATAGCCCTCGCCCCAGACAAAATCTTCCTGTACCGTCATGCTGTATCCATTTCCAAGATTAAATCTGCTTCCAACCCCAATCGTGATACTGTTTGTACCGGGATCATATGGTTTGTACCCTCTGGTTTTAAATGGCTGCTGTATGGTTCCAAAGGTTTGAATCTCGGATGGGAGATATGACATACCCGTAATGGCT
>NZ_QRHS01000038.1:0-7952 GCF_003470905.1 Roseburia sp. AM23-20 | reverse complement strand
TTACATCTTTCATCATCTGCTTTGCTTCCGTTTCCATAGCCCTCGCCCCAGACAAAATCTTCCTGTACCGTCATGCTGTATCCATTTCCAAGATTAAATCTGCTTCCAACCCCAATCGTGATACTGTTTGTACCGGGATCATATGGTTTGTACCCTCTGGTTTTAAATGGCTGCTGTATGGTTCCAAAGGTTTGAATCTCGGATGGGAGATATGACATACCCGTAATGGCTGTAAACGCTTTCTGCCCATTCACATAAAAGGAAGTATGGGTTGCACTGTCTATATCCGCTGTAATCTCGACTTCCTCATCATTGGCAAAAGGATTCTGTCCGGTCATCCCGGTTCCATATGCATACAGCATTCTTGTAAACTGATATCTTGTATGTTCATCAAAATGATTCAGTGTCTCTGTATCTTCTCCCTTTACATCTCCATTGCAAAAATCAACAAATTTATTTTTGTCTATTTTATGTTCTAGCATAAGTCATTATTTTAATTGCACACCTTACGGTTTCATATCAAAGTTCCTATGCCAAAGCATCAAATGCCGAAACTCCATTTTCTGTCACTCCTATAGAAGTTGAAGTACCTAGCAATTCCACCATTTTTCCTGTCAGGTCATCTACATCTTTTCCATCAATTTTCAGATTATATTGCCGTTCTTCCTGCTCCTGTTTTTCGGCACGCTGTTTTTCCAGCCGTTCCTCTGTCTCTTTCTTTTCTGCTTTCCTTTTCTCGAGTCTTTCTTCAAGTTCTTTCCTTGCTTTTTCTGTTCCCGGATCAACTTCATCTTGAGTACACATTACAGAACTCATGCTATCATATCCATTTATAGTAATACTATAACTCAGTATCTTTGCTCCTCTTGCTGCCACATAAGCTCTTGACTGTTCTATTGTTTTTGGTATTAGCGATAAATTGTACTCCAACCATTGTTTTGTCTTTTCATCTCCCATAGCCTTTGACAAAAGAGAACTGTTTATATTTACGGAATAATCCCTGCTTCGTAAACATTCGTATTTTTGTGTTAAATAGTTCTTATATTCATGAGCATTCTTATATGTCCTGCCCGTTTTGTTTCCAGCATTTTGTGTATTGCCATAACTATTCGTATATGACGCATAAGTTCCTATTCCTGTAACTGCCATATTAACATATCTCCTTTCATTATTCGGAGTCCTTCCAACTATGCCACCTGTTGGATTTCTCTCAGAATCAATATAATATTGATTACACGCTAGCTTCAAATATACTTTGACTAATACCTTTCATCCACATATTCTGTGTTGCTCCATATCCTTTTTCCTGCCCTATATCATACAATCCACTGCTGTCAAATCCTATTTTCAATACCAAATCATTTTCTTTTTTCCAACCATTCTTAGCATATTGCAGCCATCTCTTAGAATAAAGTTCATACCCTGCGCCACTTTTAGATTTTTCCTTAAACAATGCCAGTAAATCTGTACCATCCTCTGCAATAAAAGTACCATTTTTATATGTCGCATTGCGTGCATCATATCCAGTTGTCTCATACACTTCATGCCATAAAGAATATTGGTTTGCCTTTGTCATACTTGCCTGCGAATTAACAATTTCATTATCTGCATCATGCATACAAATCCACGCATGTGTCCATATATTTTTCGCATTATCCCCTTCATTCAGTAATTTTTCTATCTGCGATAATGTATCTCTATCTGCATTTCCCGACACTGTTAATTGATATGTATATGGATCAATAGAAAATACCAAATCTGCCTGTTTTGATATTGATATCCCATTCTTTGAAAGTAGATTTGAAATTTGCTGATTTACAACACTTCTGGCATGCTGTTTTTCCCTGTCAGTATTGCGTACATAACCAACACTTCTTGAACCACCTGTATATACATCCTTGTAATTTCTTAATGCATAATCATACCGGGCAAATCCAGCCGAATATTTTCCTCCTGTTTGTAACATTCTTTTCTCATTGCGGTAAGCTATGGAACGCTGATCTTCTGTCATATATGAGCAAAAATTAGGTGAGGTCACATCACAATATTTTGATTCGATATATGCCATTGGATCAGAATGAGACAAATTTTCTTTGTACACTTTATCATAATGCTCCTGCAAAACTTTTTGTACGAAACGATCTTCCTCTGTAAGTCCATCATACTGATATCCTACAGTTGTACCGGCGCTGGAATTATTGGGCAGCTTGTTTAAATCCCTGCCAGCTGGAATGTTGTTATAATAGTCAGAATTATTTACAGTAACCATATTATCCCCCTGCCTTATATAAGTCTTATAATCTGTATCATGTAAATCATACTGGAACCCTATCGATAAACTTTTTTCATTTTATTTTACATATTTTTTCTTCATTATTCGGAGTTCTTCCGACTATGTCACCTATTTGATTTCTCTCAGCCTCAATATGATATGTAATCCAAGTTCTCTTTTTTCCTATGTTCAAATGACTAAGCACTATTTATACTTACTATTTGCACTTGTCAAATCAAGATAAGCATCCATACTTTTCGTCCAAAGCAACGATAAGTCAAACCTTCCCAATTTGTTTAAATCTTCTATGCTTTTTTTGAACATTGCGATAAAATCTCTTCTGTCGTTAAGTCCCATATTACCAGCTTCAAGCGGCAGAGACGTGAAACCTCCCTGCTTTTCCACTTTGTAATGTGCCTCCAATGCACGCATTTCGACTACTGTAGCATTTGATGGATTAACATCATTGATATAAATTCTTTGCTCAAACTCTTTCCCGTTTTCATCCACACCTTTCGCTAACACCACAGGATTTTCATCCGTCGAATCATCCGCATATTTAAGACAATAAGAAAGACCTGTACCATTACCTCCTGTCCACAACATATTATCTGTTGTAAATATCTGATATACCTTTGGTGTTTCTGCCGTATAAAATGTCTTTTCCCCAGATGCAGGAGTTTTCATTTGATTACCTTTTTGTTGACCGTATGATGAAGATACGGTATTCAGGCTAGAACTAATGTTCATATTTTTGTTTCTCCAATCAGCTCAAAATTTTCTCTTTTTAATTATTCAAATATACCTGATATGTTAAATTTTAGTATCAAGCGTTGCCTGTGCAGGAGATTTCCCCGACTCTGCCAATTCTCTTGTAACACTATCTAATGCACCATCTTTGATTGGCTTACCAATTTTCCAGTTAGGATCAGCCTTTTTTGCGGCATCATAAAATGCCTGTCTGTAAATTCTCTCATATTTTTCAAGCGTATACCCGGCAGCCAATCTGTCCTTTTTCTGCATTTTGCGATACAAATTGTTATATACCTCGGAACGTTTTGTTGTATCTCCATTGTGGACACCGTTTTCACGCAGGAACTCTTTTTTTGTCAGTTCATACATTTCTTCTTTGCTGCTATCCGGAATTGATATGATCCGTTTTCTCGAACTTTCATTTTCATCTGTCACTAAAAGTCCTGCCAGTCCATTTACAGGGTTGATATAATCTCCATCCTTGTCATAATGACTCATCAGATTTTTTATTCCCTGAATATTGCCATACATTGCACCATTTCCAGCAGACATCATTTGTTTTACTGCGGCTTTATATTGTTTGCTGTTTGTGTTAATCCCGGCAGCTTTTAACTTGGACTGAACAGAACTGCTGTTCAACTGGGACAACTGAAAACTGCCTATTGCATTTACTCCTGATGTCCCAAATGATTTTTGAAACAAAAAAGCATAATCCGTTATTTTTGACATAAAACATCCTCCCATATTAAACCTGTTATCTTACCTATATCCTTACGCTTTCCTATCAAAAGACGTTTTCTCTTCCAAATAGTTCGGCAGTTCTTTCAATTCTGAGCTTTGGGCATTCTTTTGCGTATGGTATTCATTGAAGTAAATTCCGTAAAATTCTCTTTCCTTTTCCCGCTCAGCCGGAGTTCTTTCGCATCCCCATCCATAACTATCTCCCAGATAGGTCAACACTTTTGTTCCTTGATAAGAAATGTCGGCACCATATCCTTCGCCTGTCAGAATCGGACATTCCAGTGTGCCTCCTCCCGCCAGAGCAAACTTCTTTTGCGCAAGGTTGTTATTTTTCCCCTCTGCCCTCTCCAGAAAATCGAGCAATGATAATTCTCCGATTCCTTTGCATTTCGGATTACCATTTTGACTTTTTACCGCATTTTTAGCCTGCTGATATAATGCCTTTCTGTCAGGGGATACATCGGATATGTATTCTGCACATAACCTTGTTCTCTGCCTGTGAATAGATTCTAATTCCGTTTTACTCGTAGTGTTGGCAGCTCTCTGAGCCAGTTCCTTAATCTCAGAGACAAACTCTGCCTGTGACTTATTGCTTTTCCCTGCACTTGGAATCATAGACCAATCAGGTTCTCCACTTCTCAGCGATACACTATATTTTGTAATAGCAGAACTCGTTGCATTTGAAATCGATATTCCCATGAATTCACCTCATATTTTCTACCTTCTCTGCATATATTTTAACCTCTATATATACTTATCCATTTATCATATTCATTCTTTAAAATTCTCATAACATACTTATTTCCTCTATTTTTTTATCGGATAAAATAACCTGTTCTCCTAGTCCCATATCATCAAACGACCATATTACGCACACAAAGACCATCTCTTTACAAGATAACCACAGCCTTAAATTCATTTTCATCGCAGGAAAGCACCATATCACCGCCATATTTATCCACAACTGCTTTTACATTTAACAGCCCAATGCCGTGATGATCCCCTCTTTTGCTCTTTATCGTGTCATTTTCAATTTCCACCTTTTCTGTCACCGGATTTCTCACCGCAAATATCAGTTTATGATCTTCGCACTCTAATTTGAGATGAATGACCGCTTTTCCGGTATTTTTCAGTACCTTTTCACTCTCCCGGATTGCATTATCCAATAAATTAGAGAGCAGAATCACAATCTCTTCCTCCTCCAGACAGATCTCCT
This sequence comes from Roseburia sp. AM23-20, assembly GCF_003470905.1. Lineage (NCBI taxonomy): Bacteria > Bacillati > Bacillota > Clostridia > Lachnospirales > Lachnospiraceae > Roseburia > Roseburia sp. AM23-20. The sequence goes on along the minus strand of NZ_QRHS01000038.1, from coordinate 2,970 downwards.
GCAGATCCCCTACTTTCAGGATAACCGCTATGTGTTTCTCCTGCATGCTGCGGTACTTCTGGTTTAAAACAGCATTGACCACCGGATGATTTGTGTTGATTGCCGACATCTCGACAGCTATGCTCTCTGTCAGCTTCTGCGTAAATGAAAGTGCCTCATCTGTGTGTCCATTCTTTATCAACGTTTGGATCGTAGAAAGCTGATTTTTATAATCGTGCATTTTTCTTCGCTGACGCTCATAGATTTCTTCCCGGTCCTGATAATCTGCAATACGATTTTTCTGATTTTGTTCCGTAAGTACCGCAATTTTTATTCTCTCTTCTTTTTCAATGGTATTCTGCATGAACTCCATAAGGATAAGGTTAATCGCAACCAGTCCCACCGAAAGAAATAAAAATACATTCTGCATATCATCGTTTTCTGAATAAAACATAAGAATGAAACCGACCACCGTAAATACAGGAACACAGAAAAACTGTAACCATTCTTTTCCTGTAATCAGACCGCAGCTTTTTCTTGTCTTGCTAAATCTTCTGATAAACAACATCAGAATGATAAAAACCGTCTTTGATATCAGTGCCTGTAAAAACCATTTTTCTTGGATTGAACCTCCTCTTCCCAGCAAAACAGTCACATAATCAATCAATACAAGCATTGTATAGTTGATGATTGAAAACAAAAAACTCTGCCGGAAGGAAACTTCATAATAAGCCAGATTCAGGAAAGACATAACCAGTATAATCGGGATACATTTTAACATTCCGATCCATGCCCCTGTGACTGCTACCAGATAAAGCACTCCGCAATAAACAAAAAATCTATATCTGTTCCTATATCCGCCATCTCTTTTTTCCATAAAAGTATCAAAAAAGTATAGCGTTCCTTTTACTTCCAGCATTTCCGCAATAAATGTCAATACCCAGAATGTCATGTTATTCTTCTCCCTTATACAGCATATATTCCCTCTTTACCTGTGCATATCGTGCCTTGGGAACCGGAATCTTTTTTCCCGTGGTAAGTGTCATCACATAACCGCTGATTTTTGTGATGTACCTCATATTTACAAGAAAACTTAGATGTGCCCGCACGAATCCCATATCCTTGAATTCATTTTCTAGTTCATCCAGTTTTTTATAAATCTGAAATGTCCCTTTTTCTGTATAAAATACATTTTTGTGAAGCTCTGTTTCTATATAAATGATGTCATCTGCATAAAGTTTTATCGTTCCTTCCACAAAACGAAATTCGAGAATCCTACGGTTTTTATTAATTTCTGCTATCAAATCATCCATACATTCTTCTATAGTATCTGCAAGGTTATCTTTCAGCAGAAAACGGCTTGCTTTCACCTTATATCCATCCAGTGCGTAATTCATGTATGCCGTCACCAGCACAACCGGAAGTTTTGGATATTTTTCTTTAATCCTCATAGCTGTTTTCAGTCCATCCATCCCCTGCATATTGATATCCAGAAATAATAGCTGACACGCTTCCAAAGCCGATTGTTCTTCGCATAACTGTTCTCCGGATTCATATTCTGTAATAGTAAACTCATAATTCTTTTTTTCACCATAGTCTGACAGCAAATCTGACAAATTTTTTCTGTCATCTATCCTGTCATCACAAATAATAATGTTCATATTTTTCATTCCTGTCTTTGATTGCTCTCATACCTGTAAACCATACAAGTCTCACCTAGCACTCTTTATTATATCAAACAAATCTTTCACTCGATCATTCTCTGCATCAAATGACTATTTTGCGCATAGAACGACTATCTCCTATAGAAACGCAGAAGCACTGTATCTCAAACTCTTTGAAATACAATGCTTCCCTGCATTTTCTATATCGTCATGTTGATACCACTACTTTATGAATCCCCCACATGATCCATCTGATAATACTTCAATTCTTAGTTTTTTCCAAAAAAATATTGATGTTTCATATCGCCAACTGTATTTTCTTTTCTCTGTCCTTCCCCCTTAAAGTGAAAAGTTCCCTGCACAGGCCACGGTGAACCATACCATAGTCCACCTGACCGGCGCAGTAATCCCTTTGTGCCTATTTTATGATTTCATAGAGCAGGCTGCTCTTTCCTCCATTTTCACGCCATCTCTGCTTTTTCTGTATAAATCCTGCACACTCCAGATCGCGGATTGCACGCTTGACCGTACTTACAGACAGGTGCAGCTCTCTGGCAATGGTACCGATTGCCGGATAGCATGTCCTCTCCCTGTCCGCACGAGTCTCCAGATACAGATAGACCGCCACCGCCCTGTGTGGCAGCTCCGTTTCATAGATTTCTTTCCTAGTATAAATGTTTTTAATTAACTCGACTCAATAAGTATTCCATGATATAATCTTCATATAATTGTATAGGGAGGTCATATTCATGGGCAGAAAAGTAAACACAATAACACTAACAGAGGAGCAGCGTTCGTATCTTGAATTACAAACTCGTGCTAGAACAATACAGGCACAAACCGTGTGTAGAGCAAGAATACTGTTGTTACGTGCTGATGGTGTTTCTATTAATGATATTGCTGATAAAGTAGGCATCAATAGATGCAGTGTAATGTTGTGCTTGAATAAATTCAAAGAGGGCGGTGTCGAAAACGCCTTGTTTGATGCTCCCGGTCGTGGTCGTAATGCTGAAATAACCGATGACGAAAAGACGTGGATTATAAATATCGCATCACTTCTTGAGACCGTTTCAAGTTTTGTGTAAACGTTAAAAACTGATATAAGATTTGTGAATAGTTACATATGGGCAGAGCCGATTTTTCAGGTTCTGCCCATATCTGCATTATACAGGAGTTTTTGGGCATGTCAATAAAACCTGCCTAAAACAAGCTGTTTTTACAGGTTGTGTCCAATCAGACGCTCTTCAAAATAGATTTCAAGCTGGGAATGGATCTGCCCCCAGTCCTGCCTGTGTCCGGTCCATTTTTTCGTGATATCCATAGTTGC
>NZ_QRHS01000037.1:25648-25924 GCF_003470905.1 Roseburia sp. AM23-20 | reverse complement strand
GAAGCACGGTAACGTGTGGAGCTGACTGTTACTAATCGATCGAGGGCTTGACCAAATAAAATCGGAGTTCTGTATGAAGTTTTGAAGGTACTAACTTCAATGGCCTAATGGCTCAGTTGGTTAGAGCGCCGCCCTGTCACGGCGGAGGTCGCGGGTTCGAGTCCCGCTTGGGTCGTTTAAATATGGGATCTTAGCTCAGCTGGGAGAGCATCTGCCTTACAAGCAGAGGGTCATAGGTTCGAGCCCTATAGGTCCCATTTATAAAATTTTTAGATA
>NZ_QRHS01000037.1:1458-25638 GCF_003470905.1 Roseburia sp. AM23-20 | reverse complement strand
GGTAACGTGTGGAGCTGACTGTTACTAATCGATCGAGGGCTTGACCAAATAAAATCGGAGTTCTGTATGAAGTTTTGAAGGTACTAACTTCAATGGCCTAATGGCTCAGTTGGTTAGAGCGCCGCCCTGTCACGGCGGAGGTCGCGGGTTCGAGTCCCGCTTGGGTCGTTTAAATATGGGATCTTAGCTCAGCTGGGAGAGCATCTGCCTTACAAGCAGAGGGTCATAGGTTCGAGCCCTATAGGTCCCATTTATAAAATTTTTAGATATGCCGATGTGGCTCAATTGGCAGAGCAGCTGATTTGTAATCAGCAGGTTATCGGTTCGAGTCCGATCATCGGCTTTTCTCAATTTATTTTGAGAATTAAAATGAGTCAATTTCATATTGAACGTTTTAAATGGGCAGATTCCCGAGTGGCCAAAGGGGACAGACTGTAAATCTGCTGCAATTTGCTTCGGTGGTTCGAATCCACCTCTGCCCATTCTCTTTTTGAAGAGAATAATTATTATCGCGGGATGGAGCAGTCTGGAAGCTCGTCGGGCTCATAACCCGAAGGTCATAGGTTCAAATCCTATTCCCGCAACTCGGATTTAAATATCGTATTTGCCCAGTTAGCTCAGTTGGTAGAGCAGAGGACTGAAAATCCTCGTGTCTCTGGTTCGATTCCGGAACTGGGCATTCAAAAAAATATGGGATATTAGCTCAGTTGGTAGAGCACTTGACTTTTAATCAAGTTGTCCGGGGTTCGAATCCCCGATGTCTCATTCGGTTAAATCGCGGAAGTACCTAAAATTAGGCACTTCCGCTTTTTTTTTGCTGACTTTGACTGGTTGGTTTTGGGTTGACCAAATTTAGAATGATTAGAAGACAAAGTTTATGTAAGTAATGATAATTGTCTACAATAAAATCTTAAGCAACAGGAATAGGACAGATACTAGACAAACCGTTAGGAACAATAACAACAAAAGATCGATTTGGATTAGTGACAGTTCCTATAAATATACAGGGAGAAAATTATATTATAACAGACATTTATATATCCAATAGCAGAACGTGTGGCAAGAATTGGAAATAGCGTTGTGCCGGAAATGGCAAAAATACTTGTAATGGCAAATTGTTCCTATTTAAAAACTGGGGAGCGGATACCGAACATGATAATAAAAGCAGAACAAAATGGACAATTAAGATTTGCGTAAATTATTAAAAAATATTTGAGATGCTCCAAGTGTGTATTGATATACTTACATTAATACCTTATAGATTACGATAACTAAAAGTAAAACAATTAAATAGCGAATAGTTTTGTTTAATTTTTTCATTGTAATCATCTTCCAAAAAAGAGGTATTGTTTATGGTTGATTTTGTGAGTCAATCGTAAGATAATATACTTAAATCTTTATTTAGAAAATAAAATTTATATCAAAATTAGAAGATAATGAGGAATGTGAAATTGAAATGATGGTGATCGAGGAATAACAGAAAATAGGACAATTATAAAATTTGGGAAAATGGAAGTGTAGAACTGTATTAGTGGTTATACCACTTTATGGATTGAAGGAGGAAATGGAAGATATGATAATGAAACATGAATATGTTGCTGGAGAAAAAAATGATATTTATATTGAAAATAGTGAAAGAAAAAGTGTTTTAGGCAAAGTACTTGGTACATATGCTAAGAAAATTAAAAAAAATTCATTTGTGCATGATACGATTGAAGGTACAAGGAGAAGATAAAAAGGTTACTCACCGTGAGGAGATTTTATATTTATAATGAGGAGAAAAGTATTATGATTAAATTAGAGAAAAAGAAAAGCTGCATTATATGGATTCTTATGACAGTGATATGCACATTTTTTGTTTGTATGATCGGAAGTGTAAGCATAGAAGCAAAAACTGTAACAAAGGATATTACAATAGGGAAAGGAAAAACGTATGCCATTGAGCAGACTTTTAGCGGAAAGGCAACATTTAAGACCAGCAACAAAAAGATTGCAGTAGTAAAGAATGGAAAAATTATAGGAAAATCGATTGGAAAAGCTAAAATTACGATAAAGGACAAAGGAAATACATATATATATAAAATTACTGTTGCGAAAGCATACTTAAACCAAAATGAAATTATAGTTAATGTTGGAAAAACTGTAAATCTTAAAATAAAAGGCATGAAAGGGAAAGTAAAATGGAGTTCCTTGAATAAAAAGGTGGCGACTGTAAAAAATGGTAAAGTTACTGGAAAGAAAACAGGTAAAACGGTTATTCAGGCAAAAATAAATGGTACTATCTTGAAATGTAATGTTAAAGTGGAAAAACCAGAGATCAGCAAGAAGAAAGTCACTATCGAGAGTGGAAAATCGTATATATTGAAAGTAAAAGGTACAAGCAGGAAAGTAGTTTGGACGTCTTCGAATAGAAATGTTGTTACAGTAAAAAATGGTAAGATTACCGGAAAGAAACCGGGAAATACGACAGTCATTGCAAAAGTAAACGGATCTGTATTAAAGTGTAACATAAGAGTTACAGCTACAAAGAAGCCGCATAAAGATGATGCACAAAATACTGAGGGTACAGACGATAAAAAGCCTGATAATAGTGATGGCGTTGAGACAAACACACCAAAGTTAAGCACTACATCTATTACTTGGAAATTTGGAGATGGGGATGATGGAACGTATTTAACATTGAATAATGCAGATTGTGATGATGTTATATGGAATACGTCAGATGAAAAAATAGTGCGTGTATATCCTGAAGGAAATAGTGCTGTGATATATAATAATTTAAAAGGTGGAAAAGCTATTGTAACAGCAACTTATAAAGGAAAGACATATTCTTGCAATGTGGTAAGTTATAGCTTGTATAAAACAAATATTTCACGCGAAGAAGGAACGGGATTTGATTATGATGAATCAGCGAAAAATATGGATGAACTCGTAAATACGGAAAACTTTTTAGGAGTTTCTTTGGATTGGACGTGGAATAGAACGGATTTGGTTCAGAAAAAGACTACACCAGATGGATCATACACACATTATATTGTGGAGGATAGCGGAACAACGGAAGTTACAGGAATCTCCAAGGATGGCTTCACGAAAGCTGTGGTAACAATTAATAGTTATGGAAAATACATTGATAAAAAGGGTACTTATGATGAGAAACTTACAAATGAGGTATATAATTTATTAAAAACAGAAGAGACTAGAAATACAGATATTTCATCATCATGTTATTCTATGCCAAAAGATCAGTTGGTATTTTTGCTTTCAACAGCAGATAAATGGTACAATGGAGAGATATCAGATCGAAAAAGAATGAATTTGTTTCGTTATACGCCTTTTAAAGATGCAATATGCTTTTATTCGATGTATGGCGATAGAGAATATATGTTTGGGGATAATAGTAAAATAATAGAAATAGATAATGCGAAAAATGCTAGTGATGTGGTAAAGGGAATAAATACATATATGAATACATATATGGGATCGGAGAATTGGGCAAGACTATTACTATATATTAAAGTGCATACTGATTTAAATAAAAAGTATGTCTATATGGTAACATGTTAATATTTTTACGAGAATATATGGGTAAGGAAAAAGGTTTCACTTTTAATATAAGGGTGAAACCTTTTTATATTGTAAAGGTTTCAAGTTCTGTTTCAAGATCATTAATTCGCTTTAACAGATAAAGTCCTGCTGCTTCATCAGCGGCTTTAAACATTGCACAACGGTATACGCCTTTTGCTCCTGCTTCTATGTGTTCTTTGGTTGATGTTTTTTTATCTATGTCCGCATCGCGTCCACAAAATAAAAAATCCTTCTCTATATGATAGTCAGTATATTTCTGAATGATTTATAATGAAATAATCACAGACAGACATTAAACGGGATAAAACGGGATAAAAAAGGAGGAGCCAGTAAAACGGGGGATGTTTTACTGGCTTTAGTTATGAAAAAAAGAAAATGTTTTATGTGAAAAAGGTTTAGTTCCTTTTGACATTATTTATAGTAATCGAAGTTCATGATGGAATTGTGGTAAATATTTGAAAAAAGTGTGAAATGCATTTTATTAAGGAACCGTAAAAGATACGAAAAAAGAAATGTAGACTTTTTTTGGTATTTTGGACTACATTTTGGAATCAATTTAAGGTAAAAATAAAATAAATCTAAACAAATGAAATATTCAATTCCCAAAATATAAAAAAACACACAAAAAACAAGAAAGAAAATTGTATAAAATTACCAAAATAGGCTCCATGATTTTTACTATGACAAAAAATTGACAAGTGGAAAAATTTTAAATAAAATACAGCGAAGTGTTGGAAAGAAGGGAAGTGAGAATACGGAGGAATTATCGAAAGCGCTGATGGAAGAACTTAATTGTGAGACAGCATTCACGATTCCGGTATTTGGAGGTATTCCGGTTGCCGAATCAGTGGTAGTGACATGGATCATTATGGCAGTTCTTTTGGTAGCAGCATTTTTCTTAGGAAGAAACCTGCGTGTAGAGAACGTAGGAAAACGTCAGCTGGCAGTGGAGACAGTTGTTGGTGGACTGCATAACTTCTTTTACGATCTGCTTGGAGAGGAAGGAAAACGTTATATTCCTTATTTAATGACAGTAGGAATTTATATTGCAGTTGCTAATATGATCGGGCTGTTCGGATTGAAATCCCCGACAAAGGATGTCGGTGTTACCGGTGCGCTTGCTTTAATGAGTATTGTACTGATCGAATATTCGGGAGTACATGCAAAAGGAGTGAAAGGTTTTCTGAAGAGTTTCGCCGAACCGATACCACTTATGTTACCAATGAATATACTGGAGATTTTTATTCGTCCATTATCATTGTGTATGCGTCTTTTTGGTAACATTTTAGGAGCATTTGTCATTATGGAGCTGATCAAGATCGTGGCACCGCTTTTAGTGCCGGTTCCGCTCAGTCTGTATTTTGACTTGTTTGACGGATTTATTCAGGCATATGTATTTGTATTTTTAACATCCTTATTTATTAAGGAAAGCATCGAGTAGAAGTTAAAGCAAAATTAAAAACGAAAAAGGAGAATTTTATCATGACATCATTAATCGCTATTGGAGCAGGAATCGCAGCATTAACAGGTATTGGAGCAGGTATCGGTATCGGTCTTGCAACATCTAAGGCAACAGACGCTATCGCAAGACAGCCGGAAGCAGACGGAAAGATCACAAAAGCATTATTACTTGGTTGTGCACTTGCCGAAGGTACTGCAATTTTCGGTATGGTTGTTGCAATTTTAATCATCTTATTCTTAGGTTAAGGAAAGGGTCTGGTAGAGAATGCAATTATTAAGAATAGATTGGAACGTCGTCTTTACCATCATTAACCTGATCGTTCTGTATCTGGGACTTCGCAAGTTTTTGATCGGTCCTGTCACAAATGTTATGGAGCAGCGCAAGCAGATGATCGAAGGTCAGATCGCGGATGCAAATAATTTAAAGACAGAAGCGGGAGACTTAAAGAAACAGTATGAGGGAATGCTTGCACAGGCGCATGAGGAATCTGCAGAACTGCTTGAAAAGACACGTAAGAGTGCTCAGGCAGAGTATGAAAACCGTATCAATGCGGCAGATGCAGAAGCGGAAAAGATCATCGAGAATGCCCATAAGACAGTAGAGCTTGAACGCGACAAAACTGTGCAGGATCTTCAGTCACAGATTGCAGTCCTTGCGGTGGCAGCAGCAGGAAAAGTACTTGGTGAAGCAAGTACAAACGAAAACAACCGGTTACTGTATCAACAGTTTTTGGCAAAAGCAGGTGGTGTGAATGACGCAGACAGCAAATAATTATGCAACAGTTCTCTTAGAGCTTGGTGTGAAAAGAGAAGCTGTTGATGAGACAAAAAAGATTCTTTCTCTGACTCAGGATCTGCCGAAGAGTTTGAAAAGTCCGGTTGTGTCAAAACAGGAAAAACATAAGCTGATCGACCGGATCTTTCCGGAATCAATGAAAAATTTTCTGAAGGTGGTTTGCGATTACGGTAAGGCAGATCTCCTTGAGGAAATTTTTGCCGCATATGATGTAGTGGAAGCGGAGAAAAATGGTATCCTTCAGGCAAAACTGGAGTATGTCTTAGAGCCGACAGAGGATGAAGTGGCACAGATGAAGGCATATCTTGCAAAGAAATATCAGAAAGATAAAGTTGCGCTTGCATTGGAAAAGAAGCCGGAACTGATCGGTGGATTTGTACTGCGGGTAGGAGATATAGAAGAAGATTACAGCATGAAAGGGCGCTTAAATCGGTTAGAGAGAAGATTAGCGTGGAGGTGATAACGTGGGTTCTATCAGTTCAGAAGAGATTATATCTATCCTGAAAACAGAAATAGAGAACTATGACATGGTAAGCAAAGACCAGGAAGTCGGAACTGTCATCTGGGTCGGTGATGGTATCGCAACGATTTATGGTATTGAGCATGCGATGTATGGTGAGATCGTTATCTTTGAGAACGGTGTCCGCGGAATGGTACAGGATATCAAACGTGATCAGGTAGGCTGTATTATTTTTGGTAAAGACACAGAGATCAAAGAGGGAACGAAAGTAACCAGAACTAAGAAAAAAGCAGGTATTCCGGTAGGTGATGCTTACCTTGGAAGAATTATCAATGCCCTTGGAGCCCCGATCGATGGAAAAGGTGAGATCAAAGCAGATGATTACCGTGCCATCGAGCAGGAAGCACCGGGTATCGTAGACAGACAGTCCGTAAAACAGCCAATGGAGACAGGTATTCTTGCGATCGACTCCATGTTCCCAATCGGACGTGGACAGCGTGAGCTGATCATCGGTGACCGTCAGACCGGTAAAACATCGATCGCAGTAGATACCATCTTAAACCAGAAAGGCAAAGATGTTGTCTGCATTTACGTTGCAATCGGTCAGAAGGCATCTACGGTTGCAAAATTAGTGAATACACTGACAAAGAACGGTGCCATGGATTATTCCATCGTGCTTTCCTCGACAGCGAGTGAATCTGCATCCTTACAGTACATCGCTCCGTATGCAGGAACAGCACTTGCAGAGTACTTCATGTACAAAGGAAAAGATGTCCTGATCGTATATGATGATCTCTCCAAACATGCAGTGGCATACCGTGCACTGTCATTGCTCTTAGAGCGTTCACCGGGACGAGAGGCATATCCGGGAGACGTATTCTATTTACATTCAAGATTATTAGAGCGTTCCAGTAAGTTAAACGACGAGTTAGGCGGAGGTTCCATTACCGCACTGCCGATCATCGAGACACAGGCAGGCGATGTTTCCGCTTATATTCCTACGAACGTTATTTCCATTACAGATGGTCAGATTTTCTTAGAGAGTGATCTGTTCAACTCCGGTATGAGACCGGCGGTCAACGTAGGTCTTTCCGTATCCCGTGTAGGTGGTGCGGCACAGACAAAGGCAATGAAAAAAGCATCCGGTACGATCCGTATCGATCTGGCGCAGTACCGTGAGATGGAAGTGTTTACACAGTTTAGCTCCGATCTGGATGATATGACGAAAGAGCAGTTACAGTATGGTAAAGGACTGATGGAGCTCTTAAAACAGCCGCTCTGCCATCCGATGAGCCTCGCAGATCAGGTAATTACACTGGTTGCAGCAAACAAACGTCTGCTTTTGGATGTGGATATCAAACAGATGAAAGAGTTCCAGGGAAGATTACTGGATTTCTTTAAAATCGAGCATAAAGATGTCGTTGATGCCATCAACGAGAAAAAAGTGCTGGATGATGAGATTACAGAAAAGATCGTAGAGGCAGTCAAAGAATTTAAGAGCAGGTGATAGAGCATGGCAAATACCAAGGAAATTCAGAAACGAATGAAAAGTATTCAGGATACTATGAAGATCACGAGTGCCATGTATATGATTTCCTCTGCAAAGTTAAGAAGTGCAAAGCAGAAGCTCGAAAATACAGAGCCGTATTTCTATGCGTTACAGTCTGCAATCTCACGACTGCTCCGTCATATTCCGGATGCTAAGAGCCGGTATTTTGACCAGCGCGAGGAGATTCCGGACGACAAAAAACGCAGGGGATACATTGTGATCACTGCAGATAAGGGACTGGCAGGTGCGTACAACCATAACGTCATTAAAATGGCGCATGAACTGTTTGAGCAGGGCGAAAACAACAAACTGTTCGTCGTCGGAGAGCTTGGAAGACAGTATTTTACCAAGGAAGGGTTAGAGGTAGATACCGAGTTTAAATATACGGTGCAAAATCCTTCCCTGCACAGAGCCAGAGTTATCACAGAACGTATTCTGGAGTTATACAATAACAACGAATTGGATGAGGTATACATCATTTATACGAAAATGGAGAATTCATTTTCCATGGAAGCGGAAATGATGAAACTGCTTCCACTGGTAAAAGAGGATTTCATGGGGAAAGCTCCTGTTGATATTTATCAGGAGGAGATCAAGGCAGATACGAGCATGCAGGATATTTTAGAGCATGTGGTGCCGAACTATGTCAACGGATTTATTTACGGTGCACTCGTGGAGTCATTTGCCAGTGAGCACAATTCACGAATGATGGCGATGCAGGCGGCAACAGACAGTGCAAAAGAGATGCTGCAGACTTTGTCCATTGAATACAATCGTGTGCGTCAGGCTGCGATTACCCAGCAGATCACAGAGGTAATCGGCGGTGCGAAGGCACAGAAGAAAAAGAAGAAAAAATAGGAAGGGGATGTGAAAGCGGAATGAAAACAGGAAAAATCGTGCAGGTCATGGGACCTGTAGTAGACGTTGAATTTGAAGATAATGACCTTCCGTTTATCAAAGATGCGCTTGAAGTAGACAACGGCGGAAAACGCTGTGTCATGGAAGTTGCACAGCACATCGGCAATAACACAGTACGTTGTATTATGTTAGCTGCCAGTGAGGGACTTCACAAGGACATGGAAGTTGTTGCTACGGGAAGCGGCATTACGGTTCCGGTCGGACAGGGCACATTGGGGCGTCTGTTCAATGTATTAGGAGATACCTTAGACGGCGGCAAGACTTTAGAGGGTGAGAAACACTGGTGTATCCACAGAGATCCGCCATCTTTCGAGGATCAGAGTCCGGTCGTTGAGGTACTTGAAACAGGAATCAAGGTCATCGACCTTTTAGCACCGTATGCAAAAGGTGGTAAGATCGGTCTGTTCGGTGGTGCCGGAGTTGGTAAAACGGTATTGATCCAGGAGCTGATCCGTAACATTGCAACTGAGCACGGCGGATATTCCATTTTTACCGGTGTTGGAGAGCGTTCGAGAGAGGGTAATGACCTCTGGTCCGAGATGAAAGAATCCGGCGTACTCGAAAAGACAGCCTTAGTGTTTGGTCAGATGAACGAGCCGCCAGGAGCACGTATGCGTGTTGCTGAGACAGGACTTACCATGGCAGAATATTTCCGTGATGAGGAGCATCAGAACGTGCTTTTATTCATTGATAACATTTTCCGTTTCACACAGGCAGGTTCTGAGGTATCCGCTCTGTTAGGACGTATGCCGTCAGCCGTTGGTTATCAGCCGACTTTAGCAACTGAGATGGGTGAATTACAGGAACGTATCGCATCAACCAAAAACGGTTCCGTTACTTCCGTACAGGCAGTCTATGTGCCTGCAGACGACTTAACTGACCCGGCGCCTGCAACGACATTCGCACATCTGGATGCAACGACCGTTCTTTCCAGAAAAATCGTTGAGCAGGGTATTTATCCGGCAGTTGATCCGTTGGAGTCAAACTCACGTATTCTTGAGGAGGATGTTGTCGGAAAAGAGCATTATGAGACAGCAAGACGTGTTCAGGAGATCCTTCAGAAATACACAGAGTTACAGGATATCATTGCAATTCTTGGTATGGAAGAGCTTTCCGAGGAGGATAAACTTGTTGTTTACCGTGCAAGAAAGATCCAGAAGTTCTTATCCCAGCCGTTCCACGTTGCAGAGAACTTTACTGGTGTACCGGGCAAATATGTGCCGTTAAAAGACACCGTACGCGGATTTAAGGCGATCGTTGACGGTGAGATGGATGAATATCCGGAAGCTGCATTCTTTAACGTAGGAACGATCGAAGATGTCATTGAGCGGGCAAAGACAATGGGTAATACCGGTTCCGCCAGCTAGGAGGGAGGAACATGAATACATTTAGCTTAAAAGTAATTGCCTGTGATAAGGTATTTTACGATGGAAGATGTGCACAGGTAGTCCTGCCGCTCCATGATGGTTTAAAGGCGATCCAGGCGCACCATGAAAATATGGTGTTTGCCGTGGAGGTCGGAGAGATCCGTATCTTAGAGGAAAACGGAAACACGATCTACGGTGTTACGGGAACCGGGTTTGCGCAGATCATCAACAACCGTGCAACAGTCATTGTAGACACCTGTGAATCACCGGAGGAGATCGATGTAAGACGTGCGCAGGAAGCAAAAGAGCGTGCGGAAGAACAGCTTCGCCAGAAACAGAGTATTGAAGAATATCATCGTTCCAAAGCCTCTCTAGCGCGTGCTATGGCGCGTCTTAAAGCTGGAAGCAAGGATAAACCAATTGGCTATTAATGACGGAATTTTGAGGGCGGACAGTGCTTGTCTGCTGTCTGAATCTTTGCATGTAGACAGCTTGTCGGCTACTGATGGCGGACTTTCGAGGGCAGACAGCCGTATACTTCTTTGAACATACGGTTGAATACCTTATAGTTGATAAAACCGTGGCGTTCCATGATCTGTGTAATGCTGTCGCCGGTCTGCATGAGGTCAGAATAAATATGGGAAAGCCGTACCATGTTGACGTATTCTAAGAAGGTGAATCCCATGTTTTTCTTAAAGAAACGGCAGAAGTATTCGGGATTGAGTGCAAAACGGTCTGAGATATCCGAGAGGGAGAGCGGTTCCATATAATGCCTTTCCACATAAGTTATGATATCTTTTAGCCTTGTGAGCGTTTTGGTATCCTGCGAGACGGTACTCTGTGACTGCGGCAGGACGTAAGAAGTATAAAGTATATAAAGAAAATGATGAAGGTGGCTGCCAAATAAAAACTGGTAGCCATTTTTTTCATTTTTATATAAGGAACCCATGGTCAGTAAGTGATCCCGCATTTCGCAGAATACGGGGTCATTTTTATATTTTTCCGCAGAAAAGTATTCCTGAAAACGGATGGAGGCAAAACCGGGCAGCATCTGGTTAAAAAAGTCAAACGGGATCTGGAGCAGATAGGTTTCGGTTCTACCGATCGTGCGGGTGTAGTGGATATCGCCGGAGTTTACCAGAAAGATATCTCCTGCGTGCAGCAGAAAGGATTCCTCGCGGCAGATGGCGTGCATGGAGCCGGAGGAGATGTAGAGGATCTCGACATGTGCGTGCCAGTGGCTTGGGACGAGCTGGTTGTCGGACTGGTAGATGTCAAAATAGACGGGGAGTTTAGGTTTGGAGGTGATGATCTCGTGGGTGGTCATGGTAGTGGGGATTCCTTTCTTCTGAGGTAAAGTGTTTATGGCATGCGTGGGTTTTGGCGAGCCTTCCTGCGGTCTGTATGGCGCCGGAGTGTCCGGGTAAGGCTGAGCCGGTTACCGCTTTTTCGTGTTCCTAAGCGGGCACCTGAACAAAGTGGCGATTTCATGCTGCTCCCAGAACTCGCTTATTCGTTTATGGAAAGCCAAAAGTGCATTGAGCTCGGACAACTGTCCGCAGCATGACTTTTTGTTCATGTGCCCGCTAAGGAACACACAAAAAGCGGTAAGACGGCTCCACCTTACCCGGACACCCCGGCGCCGTACAGACCGCAGGGCATGTTGGAAAGCCTTCCGGAAAATATGTGCGGCAGTCCTTGTAAAATACGATAGGACTGATTCTGCCAACTTTGTTGTTAAGCTCATAATAAGTCAATATCGACCGAAATACAAGTCATTATCTGCCTTGAAATAAAAGTGTAAGGTAAGTATGATAGGAATATAAAGAATATAAGAAACGTAAGAGAGTTGCCGACAAAACGCGTCAATACCAAGAAGCCGTTGCAGGCAAAAACGCATCGAAACCAAGAAGCCGTTGCCGACCAAAACGCATCAAAACCAAGAAGCCGTTGCAGGCAAAAACGCATCGAAACTAAGAAGCCGTTGCCGACCAAAACGCATCAATACGCTGAAAGCGCTGCATGCAAAACGCACCAACAACCTGCGCCTGTTGCGAGGGATACGCAGATTTATAAGAAGGTGCTGGGGAGCCGTCGGTACTTAGCGACCGTATTTTGGTCGCTTAGTACCGCTACGAGCGACACGCAGCGGGAGCGTGCCTTCGTTAAAACTGCGTATCCCTCGCAGCATATACATTCTACAAAGCGTTTTGCCAGCAACGTGACACATCCTACAAAGCGTTTTGCCAGCAACGTGACACATCCTACAAAGCGTTTTACATCCAACGTTCACAACCTACGAAAAAGTTTTACCTACAACGGCACACCCACCACAATATTTCAAAAAGGAGCCCACAATCATGGAAAAATGGCAAAGATCACTTTATCAACCCAACCTCCCTCTCGGAGCTGACGGCACCAAAGTCACCGCCTCAAAAGCACACATCACCCTGTCAAAAGAAGCCGCCAAAGAAGGCATGGTTCTTCTAAAGAACAATGAAAGCCTTCTCCCATTTCAGGCAGGCACCAAACTCGCCCTGTTTGGAAAAGGCAGTTTTGACTATGTCAAGGGTGGTGGCGGAAGCGGAGATGTAACCGTTGCTTATACGACAAATTTGTATGAGGGATTCAAGAAGCTGCCGGAAAAAGTAGAAGTGTATGAGGCACTCTCTGATTATTACCGTAAAGAGGTAGAAAAACAGTACGAGGCAGGAGCAGAACCAGGAATGACAGTAGAGCCTGCGTTTCCGGAAGAAACTGCAAAAAAAGCGAGAGCGTACACGGACACGGCAGTGATCTGCATCAGCCGTTTTTCCGGGGAAGGCTGGGACAGAAAGAGTTCTTATGATAAGGAGATGGATGAGTCGGTACAGACAGATCCGCTGCTGGAAAAGGCAGAGCGCATTTTTCCGGACGGAGACTTTTACCTGACGAAGGAAGAGAGCGCGATGGTGGAACAGGTGCAGCAGTTGTTCCCGAAGGTGGCAGTCGTTATGAATGTCGGCGGCATGGTCGATACGGACTGGTTTGCAGAAAATGAAAAAATTCAGGCGGTGCTGATGGCATGGCAGGGGGGTATGGAAGGCGGAAGCGCGGCAGCAGAGCTTCTGTGCGGCGTCGGCAGCCCATCCGGAAAACTTTCCGACACATTTGCAAAGAAACTGGAAGACTATCCGTCATCGGAGACATTCCATGAATCGGTAAAATATGTCGATTATAAAGAAGATATCTACGTCGGCTACCGCTATTTTGAGACAATACCGGGGGTTGATAAAGCCGTCAATTATCCGTTTGGCTACGGTCTTTCCTACACGACTTTCGAGCGTGCGTTAGTATCTGCGGAAGAAAAACAGGGTGTGATCCGCGTGAGTATCAATGTGACCAACACCGGAAAATATCCGGGAAAAGAAGTCATGCAGTTATATGCGCAGGCACCGCAGGGCGTGCTTGGAAAGGCAAAGAGAGTCCTTGTAGCATTTGAAAAAACACGACTGTTAGCACAGGGAGAAACGCAGCTTCTGACGTTAGAGGCACCGGTGGCACAGCTTGCATCCTATGATGATCTGGGAAAAATTCAGAAATCTGCCTATGTGCTGGAAAAAGGTAAGTATCAGTTTTATCTTGGCACGTCCGTGCGGGAAACAGAGCAGGTATTTTGTTTTACAATGCCAGAGGATACCGTAACAGAGCAGCTTAGTGCAAAACTGGTTCCGACTTCACTTGCGGAGCGCATGCTCTCCGATGGAAGTTTTGAAAAACTGCCGCAGTCCGAACCGAATGATCCGGATTACTCCGCAATCAAACGTGTTCCGAGGAAGGAAAGCGATGGATTTTCACCAGCTGTCCGCGCACTGCCGGGACATCAGCTCTGGTCACAGCCGTATAAGAAAGACGCACATATTTTTATGGAAGTTGCAGAAGGAAAGATCACGCTGGACGAATTTGTGGCACAGATGACAGATGAGGAACTTGCGCATATTCTTGGCGGTCAGCCGAATACCGGTGTGGCAAATACATTTGGATTTGGAAATATGCCGGAGTATGGAATCCCGAATATTATGACGGCGGACGGACCTGCCGGACTCCGCATTGAGAAAAAATGCGGCGTAGTTACGACGGCGTGGCCGTGTGCGACACTTTTAGCATGTACCTGGAACCCGGATGTGGTATATCAGGTTGGTGCAGCAGGTGCCGCTGAGGTGAAAGAAAATAACATTGCCGTCTGGCTGACACCTGCAGTCAATATCCACAGAAGTCCGCTCTGCGGAAGAAACTTCGAGTATTATTCCGAAGACCCGTATCTGACCGGAAAAATGGCATCTGCAATGGTAAAGGGAATCCAGTCAAAACATATTGCCGCGACGGTCAAACATTTTGCATGCAACAATAAGGAGACAAACCGTAAGGAAAGCGATTCCAGAGTGTCCGAGCGGGCAGCAAGGGAGATTTATTTAAAGGCGTTTGAGATTATCGTAAAAGAGGCAGATCCGTGGTGCATTATGTCATCTTACAATATCGTAAACGGACACAGAACTTCTGAAAACCGTGAGCTTTTAGAGGACATCTTAAGAGGTGAGTGGAATTATCAGGGAATGGTCACGACCGACTGGTGGACAAGCGGTGAGCATTATAAAGAAGTAAAAGCGGGAAATGACATCAAGATGGCATGTGGATTCCCGGAGAGCCTGCTCCGCGCGAAAGAGGCAGGAGTACTGACAAGAGAAGAGATGGAGATCTGCGCAAAGCGTATTTTAGGATTAATACTGAAAATCGACTGAGATCAGACGAAAAACAATCATAGACAAAAACAATGACAGGCTAAAAAGATAACAACAGATATATAGTGTGAAAAATAAGATTTTTCACACGCAAGATTTGTGCTTACGCACAAACTTGAGATGCAAATGAAAACGTTGTTTTCATTGAAAGACAGCGCAAGAATGGAGATTAAAATGGAGGATTATCATGGGTAACAGTGGAATCGGTGTTCCGCTGCCGGAACTGGCAGCATACTGCAGAGAGGCAGCAGCAGAGGGAGCCGTGCTTTTAAAGAATGAGGGGCATATGCTTCCGATCAAAAAGGATGAGACAGTTTCTATTTTCGGAAGAAGCCAGATTGAGTATTACCGGAGTGGAACCGGTTCAGGTGGAGCGGTCAATGTGCCGTATGTCAAAAATATTTTAGACGGAATCAAAGAAAACAATGCTTTCCCTGTAAATGAGGAACTGGTAGAAACCTATAAAGAATGGTTAAAGGAGCATCCGTTTGACAACGGAGGCGGTGGCTGGGCGGCAGAGCCGTGGCATCAGGAAGAGATGGAAATCACCGACGAGATCGCATGCCGCGCAGCAGAAAAGTCTGAAAAAGCTATTTTTCTGATCGGAAGAACTGCCGGTGAGGATAAAGATTACGAGGACACGGAAGGCAGTTATCTTCTGACAAAACGGGAGAAAGAAAATCTTCGCATCGTAACAAAATATTTTAACGAAGTGGCAGTGCTTTTAAATGTGTCTAATATCATTGATATGAGTTGGACGAAAGATGCAGCATATCAGGATCACATCAAAGCGATTCTTTACATCTGGCATGGAGGAATGGAAGGCGCGAATGCCGTTGCAGATCTGTTATCGGGCAGAGTGACACCATCCGGAAAACTGACGGATACGATCGCAGAGAAACTTTCTGATTACCCGGCAGCGGACCATTTTGGAAGTAAGACAGAAAATATTTATGCGGAAGATATCTATGTCGGCTACCGTTATTTTGAGACATTCGCACCGGAAAAAGTAATGTATGAGTTTGGTTTCGGTTTATCTTATACGGAATTTTCCATGGAGACGGTAAAAGCGGAGAGTACAGGAAATGGAAAAGATGCAAAGATCGCACTCAGTATCCGTGTGAAAAATACCGGGGCAGCAGCCGGAAAAGAGGCTGCTCAGGTTTATGTGTCCGCCCCACAGGGACAGCTTGGAAAATCGGCAAAGGTATTGTGCGGATTTGCAAAGACAAAACTGCTTGCTCCGGGCGAGGAGGAAGTTCTTGAACTTACCATTCCGGTAAGCCGGTTTGCTTCCTATGACGACAGCGGTGTGACTGGTCATAAGTCCTGCTATGTCTTAGAGGAAGGTCTGTATGAGATCTACGTTGGAAACAGTGTCAGATGCACAGAAAAAGCCAATGTGGACGGAAAAGGCGGCTATGAGATTGCTTCCTGCGTTGTCACGGAGGAACTGGAGGAGGCGCTTGCGCCGACAAAAGAATTTTTGCGTCTTAAGACAGGCCGACAAAAGGAGGACGGGGTGTTTGCCCGTGCATATGAAAAAGCACCACAGCAGATGGTTGATCTGGCAGAGCGGATCAAAAGCCGTCTGCCAAAAGAACTGCCACAGACCGGAAATAAAGGAATTACCTTACAGGCGGTTGCAGAGAATATCAAAAATGGCAGCAGTGTGGAAGAAGAATTGGACGCATTTGCAGCACAGTTTACCAACGAGGAGTTAGCCGTGATCGTCCGCGGCGAGGGAATGAGCAGCCCGAAGGTAACACCGGGTACAGCATCCGCATTTGGCGGTGTCAGCGACAGCCTGCATGGTTATGGCATCCCGATTGCCTGCGCATCCGATGGCCCGTCCGGCATCCGTATGGAGAGCGGATTAAAGGCAACACAACTCCCGATCGGAACACTCCTTGCATGTTCCTTTAATATTCCAATGATGGAAGAATTATATCAGATGGAAGGCAGGGAATTAGTTGGAAACGAGATCGACACCCTGCTTGGACCGGGAATCAATATCCACCGCTATCCATTAAATGGACGTAACTTTGAGTATTTCAGTGAAGATCCGCTTGTGACAGGACAGTTTGCGGCGGCAATGACAAGGGGAATCCGAAGTGCCGGTTCTTCTGCGACCGTGAAACATTTTGCAGCGAATAATCAGGAGACGGAAAGACATAATGTAAACTCCGTTGTATCTGAGCGGGCACTCCGTGAAATCTATCTGAAAGGCTTTGAGATTGCCGTGAAAGAGGGAAATGCAAATTCGATCATGACCTCTTACAACCCGGTCAACGGACACTGGACGGCATCCAATTATGACTTAAATACGACGATCCTGCGTGGTGAGTGGGGATATCAGGGAATTGTTATGACAGACTGGTGGGCGAAGATGAATGATGTTGTAAACGGCGGGGAGGCAGATCGCAGATACACCTCATTCATGGTTCGCGCACAGAATGACTTATACATGGTAGTCAACAATAATGGTGCTGCCATCAATGCAGTAGGCGATGATACCTTAGAGGCACTGGAGGCAGGAAAACTCACTGTTGGAGAGTTACAGCGCTGTGCGAAAAACATCTGCCGTTTCCTGCTTGGAACACCTGTGATGAAACGTCCGTTAAAAGATTTTGATCCACTGCTTACAGTTACTGCAAAAGAAGCAGTAAATACAGACGGAAAGCAGGTCTGTGCACTGCGGAGCGGAAGCCGTATCGAGGCAGGAAAGTTTGAAAATACAGTCCTTTATGTGGAAAAAGAAAGTATTTTAAACGTTAATGCACATTTCTGTTTCCCGGTGGAAGGATTAGCACAGGGAGCTGCCAATCTGTATCTGAATGGAGAACTGATGGCAACCGTCCAGACAGGTGGAACCGGAGAGCGTTTCCTGACACAGCGGATGTGCCGTGTGAAATTTATGCCGGGGTATTATGAACTGAAAGCAGAGTATGTGACACCGGAACTGAAGCTGGACTGGATTGAGTTAGAGTAGTAAACAGAGTTTCATAAATGGCGTAAACAAGCCATTTATGGAGCTTTTTCTTTTATCGTGATACCTATATGATACCTGTTTTGATAGTACCACAGATATTAATGAGTACTAAATAGAAGTGTCATAGGTATTATCTATTATCACATTTCTTTTTATTTTCAAAAATTATCCCAATTATATGCAGCAAGCGTAAAATCTTACGAATAATTATGTGCAATTCGTAAGTATACTCGGTTTTTATGAGACAGAAGCAGAGATATCATATTTGTAAAAGTAAATTTGACATACATGCCGGTAAATGCCGGGGAGAGGAGGTGAAAGGTAGGGAGAAACTTATTGATGTAATGTATGAGAACCAAAAGCTTAGAGAGGAAAATATGACTTTGAAAGAGTTGATGGAGAAGGCATATGAGTTTATGAAGCAGTTTGTAATTGATGGAGTTAATCTGCTGGAAAGGTTTCTGGAGAGTGTGTGGAAGGTGGTTGGAAAAGTTTCTAAAAGAACAAAATAAAAACATTTGTTCGTGCAACAAAGTATTGACATTGACATACGAAGAACGTATCATAAATTTATGAAGCAGGAGGAACAAATGAGATGAGAAAATCAATTTCAATCAGTATAAGAGTGAGCGAAGAAGAATTAGATAAGTTTAAGGAAGCGGCAAGATTAGAAGCGTATTCATCATATAGTGAGTTTATAAGAAGAACAGCATTAATAGAAGCTGCCAGAATAATTAAAGAAAACAATGAAGGAGAGGATACCCATGAACATAATTAGTTTGTTTAGTGGATGTGGAGGATTAGATTTAGGTTTTGAAAGAGCAGGGTTTAATATTCCTGTTGCGAATGAGTTTGACAAAACAATATGGGCGACATTTAAAGCAAATCATCCTAATACTCATCTGATTGAAGGTGATATAAGACAGGTAACAAAAGAAGATATAGAACAGTTTATAAATGGAGAAGTTGACGGAATTATTGGTGGACCACCTTGTCAGTCGTGGTCTGAAGCAGGTTCATTAAAGGGAATTAAGGATGCCAGAGGACAGTTATTTTTTGATTATATTAGAATATTAAAGGAATTCCAACCTAAATTCTTTTTGGCAGAAAATGTAAGCGGAATGTTGGCAAACAGACATTCAGAAGCGGTGCAAAATATACTAAATCTTTTTGATGATGCAGGATATGATGTATCATTCACACTCGTAAATGCAAAGGATTATGGTGTTGCAGAAGAAAGAAAGAGAGTGTTTTATATAGGATTTAGGAAGGATTTGCACATTGATTTTGGATTTCCTAAAGGTTCAACAAAGGATGATGATAAGAAAATAACCCTTCGTGATATTATATGGGATTTGCAAGATACGGCTGTTCCCTCAGGAGAGAAAAATCACCACAATCCAGAGGCAATCAATAACAATGAATACTATACTGGAGCATATTCACCAATATTTATGAGTCGTAATAGAGTAAAAGGATGGGATGAACAGGCATTTACAGTTCAGGCATCAGGAAGACAATGTCAGCTTCATCCACAGGCACCTAAAATGGTTAAAGTGGCACAGAATGATTGCAGATTTGTAGAAGGAAAAGAACATCTTTATCGCCGTATGACAATTAGAGAGGTTGCCAGAGTACAGGGATTTCCAGATGATTTTAAATTTATATATGAGGATACTAATACAGCATATAAAATGATTGGCAATGCTGTTCCGGTTAACCTTGCATATGAAATAGCTGTTGCAATAAAGAAATACCTAGAAGGTAATGGTGCAGAGGTTGTTGTAGATAATGAGGTTATAGATGCAAAGGAGGTTAATGAGAAGAAAGTGAGTACAAAGAGTAATGATCAGGGTAGAGCATATGAGTATGCTTGGATAAAAACACTTTATAAGGTGTTATGTGAGATGCGAAAAACTAGAATAGTTGATAATTCTAGTTTGCATGCAAATGAAAAGGCATGGGCTCTTATGGATGAGGAAATGCAGCAGACATTTATGATATCAGCAGAATCAGCCATTGATACAGTGCTTGAAATGGAACCTAAAATGTCAGAGGGCAGTAATGATGAATTGACATTAGAATTTCAGAAGGACGGAGCTGGCGTAAAGGGGGATGTAAGAGACATTGTTATTAGAAGAAATGATATTGAGTGGGAAATAGGATTAAGTATCAAACATAATCACGATGCCGTAAAACATAGCAGATTAAGTCATAAACTTGATTTTGGTAAAGAATGGTTTGATATACCTTGTAGTGATGCATATTGGAATGCGGTTCAACCAATATTTGATATGTTGAAGAATGAGAAGGATAATGGCTCAAGATGGTCTGAAATCAATGACAAAGACGAAGTAGTATATGTACCTTTATTACAGGCATTTATGGATGAGGTTAATAGAGCATATAAAGGAGATAAGAATATGCCACGTAAGATGATAGAATATCTTATTGGAATAGAGGATTACTATAAGGTTGTCAGCCGTGATAGTAAGCGTCTTACAATGATTCATACTTTTAATATGCATGATACTTTAAATAAACCAAGTGAAAATAAGGTATCGGCGATTACTGTTCCAATAGTAGAGTTACCTACAAGACTTGTGGCACTTGAGTTCAAGCCAGGAAGCACTAATACTGTAGAAATGTTTTTGGATAATGGATGGCAATTAAGCTTCAGAATTCATAATGCAAGTACAAAGGTTGAACCAAGTTTAAAGTTTGATGTGCAGTTTATTGGTATGCCGACATCAGTGCTGAATATTGAATGTAAATGGAAATAAGGCGGTACAGATATTGAGGAAAATGCTATTAAGTTTTAGACCAGATGTTTATGAAAAAATAAAATCTGGTGTGAAGATATTTGAACATAGAAGAAATTTTCCAGATGAGCCTATAATGGCATATATGTATGTTAGCTCACCGGTGAAAGCAATCACCGGTGTTGTATACTTGGGAAAAAGGCATTGTCTATCTGACTGGTTGGAATACTATAAAGAAGATAGCAATGCTGTTACACGAATAAAGGAATATATGGAAACTTATCATTATAGATATGCAATGGAAATAGATAGATTTCAGGAAACATCACAGATATCATTAGATGAATTAAGAGAAAATGTTCCGGGCTTTGTAGCACCGCAGATGTATATATATTTGGATGGTACAGAATTGCTGGAGTATATAGAAAGAAATGTGATTGTATATGCAAGAAAAATTGAACATAAGCATGAAGAAATATGTTCGCAAAATATATGCAGGAATTGAAAATTAAAATAATTACAAAAGGTATATATTATAGAATATAATGAAAGGGGTAAAGTTATGACGAATATGATTCTTTATGAATTTGTAAAAAATAAAAAATATACTCTAAAAAATTTGGCGAATGATTATGAGAAAAATCTTCAAGATGATATGCAGGGAATTATTTTTTCGGAATATGATGAAGAGTATATGAGAGCAACATATTGGTTGAGAAAAAAGAAAAAAGAATATAAGTATAATATTGATAAGAGACAATTTGAGGAAGCTGAAGAAGAAGTTATTAATATTGCAGAATTTGAAATTCAGGTGAATAAAACAAAGTTGATTGTATTTGGAACTAAACAAATGGCACAAAGAATTATCACATTAATAGGCATAATTTCAAAGAATGCTTATGCAGTAAGTGAATATATCGTTGATGTAAATATGTTGGTGAATGAGATATGCAATGATAATAATATAGATTTATTGAAAATGAAGCTGGTAGATATTACAATTGAAAAAGGGTTGCTAGTAAATTGCAATGTTAATTTATTGAACCAAAATAATCCTACAGACATTGCACATAAATATGTTGGAAATATTGTTGTTTTATCTTTTAAGTTTAAAAATATACACACAGTAGTAACAATTTATAAAAATGGGAAAATAGTTTTAAGCAAAATAAATGATGATGATAGAGAAGAATTAATACGGAACATTTATAGAATTGTGAATTAGAGGAGAAACATATGGGTGAACAGGCAAATAAAATTGGAAAAAAGTTAGAGGGATTTGGAGAAAAATTATTTTCGGGTTTTGGATGGAGTGAAATTGCTCGAGATACTGAAATTCAATGTAGTCGAAAATATCAACATAATAAGCAAACACATGGATTAGATTTATTGATGAATTTTAATAATCCATATATGCGATGTAATCAAGGAATAGTTGTAGAATGTAAAAATCGTCAGATGCGCTCTATAAATCAAGCAGAACTAGATAAATGGTTAGAAGAGTTAATTAATGCAATAGAATGTGCACAATCAGCACCAGAATTGCAGGATTTCGATATGGGAAATACAATGTTGAATACAGGACTGTTACTTGTTCATGCAAATGATAGTTTTAATTCTGAGTTGTTTAATAAATATTTATGTAACTTGAAGGTTCATTCAAGAAGAAATCCTATAAATGTTTTTATAGCAGGAAATGATGAAATAGATAGATGGAATTCATTAAGAAATAAAATAGAGAAGGACTTTACGAGCGAGTTTCAGTTTATTTATCCGAGTATAGAAGGATCAAATATGGAGTTAGGAAACTACCTAACCATAAATCAACTATATTCAAAATACATATTTGCTCAAGATATGAAATATATTGAAAAAACTGAATCGGGTACATCATATAAAGTGCCTCAAGTTAGAAAAATTATAATTTCATTTGATGAAATATCAAAAGGTAATTTTAAGTATATGTGGAGTATGTTTAAAGCATTACAATTTCAAGATGCGAAAGAATTGGTCTTTGTATTTTACCCTAGAAAAAATTCAGATGTTGAATTTGTAAAGGATAATTTTATAAATACTTTGTATCAAATACAACAGCCTATTACAGAGAATATTGCTAGTAGAATTAAGATAGAATTTATTGATAATAGAAGTTTATCGCCGGTTGATATGGGAGGTAGGTAATATGGTTACAGAATATGTAGATTGTTCAGAATTAAAGAGATTAATTGTAGATAAAAAACTAAAGCCATCAACATTGAAATATTATTTAAGAAAAAAAGGAATTGTTTTTACTGCTAATAATGTGGAGCAATTTGCAGAACAAGTGTATACAATTTTTCTTGGAGCTGACGAAATATCAGATATAGGGATATGATGTCAAATGAAAATAACTATGAAAAATCAATGATTGTTAATGTGATATTGAAGCCGGAGACAGAAGATAATATTATTGATGTTTTGATGGATGAGATGAATAAACAAAAATCAATAAAGTCCAATGACTATCAGTTAGAGCAACCTGTAAAAACAAGTGATGGGGCATATATTCAGTTGTGTTACACAAGAAAATTGCCTGGACGAAATAAATTATTAGAATATGAAAAAAGATATCTTAGAATGAATATTCGTAAGATATCTGATAGAGAAGTTGTAATAGATATAAGACAACAATCATCAACTGACTCGAAAAATGCGTTGAAATTTATAGAAACTATTTCAAAGGGAGATAGTACGCTTAATCTAAGGCATATAAATTTGGAATTACTAAATGGAAAGAACAAAATAGAATTTTTTGATCGTATTGCAGCATATACATTTGAAATGTGGAGATTAAAAACAATTACAGGTATAACTGTTAAACAAGGAACTATTGAAGAAGACGAAGAAGATGAAGAAGTAAGAATTGATGATGAAAATGAAGCTTCGACTTTATCGGGGATTAGTCAAGCAGTATTAAATGGTAGTGGGCTTAGATCCAATGAATTTGTACAGGAATCTATAAATAAAGGCTATTATATTTCAGCAATGCGTTATAGATATGAGCACAAGCAAGATGCAACGGAATTTGCTGTTGTTCTAAGTTTTAAAAATCAGGATTTACGAGTGGACATTGATAAAACATACCTTGAAGAGGAAGGGAGAATATATGTTCAACCTTTTGTTAAGGCTGAACAAAATGAAATTGTTGTAAAATTTCAAGATGCTGCATACAAAATATTTGGGGAATTATTAGAGATGCAAAATGCAGAGTAATGTGGTTTGAATTTTGATACCTATATGATACCTAAATTTTTGAAAACATAAAATAATTGTGATAAAAGGTGTAATAATCGCCATTAAAAGCTTTAAAAATCAAGCCTTCACAGGGATAATAAGTTTCTCTGCGGGGAGTTTGAGTAGTAAACAGGGTTTCGTAAATATTGAAAAAGAATGACAGATAAGTCAGGGGAGACCGTTTCAAGTTTTGTGTAAACGTTAAAAACTGATATAAGATTTGTGAATAGTTACAAATG
>NZ_QRHS01000037.1:0-1448 GCF_003470905.1 Roseburia sp. AM23-20 | reverse complement strand
GAGACCGTTTCAAGTTTTGTGTAAACGTTAAAAACTGATATAAGATTTGTGAATAGTTACAAATGGGCAGAGCTGATTTTCTAGGTTCTGCCCATATCTGCATTATACAGGAGTTTTTGGGCATGTCAATAAGACCTGCCCAAAACAAGCTGGTTTTACAGATTGCGTCCGATCAGACGCTCTTCAAAATAGATTTCAAGCTGGGAGTGGATCTGCCCCCAGTCCTGCCTGTGTCCGGTCCATTTTTTCGTGATATCCATAGTTGCCAGATACAGCATTTTCAAAAGGCTGTCATCTGACGGAAAAACGGTCTTGCTTTTGGTCACTTTACGGAGCTGACGATTGAATCCTTCAATGGCATTTGTGGTGTAAATTAGACGTCTTACTGCCTCCGGATATTTGAAATATGTGGACAGGGTTGCCCAGTTATCATGCCAGGATTTATAGATTTTCGGGTACTTGGAATCCCATTTATCTTTGAACAATTCTAACTCATTTAAAGCTGTTTCTTCCGTTGGAGCCGCATATACAAGCTTCAGATCAGCCATCAGCTTTTTGATGTCTTTGTAGGAAACAAACTTCGTTGAATTACGGATCTGATGAATAATACACTGCTGGATTTCTGTTTTTGGATAAACAGCTTCAATTGCCTGTGGAAATCCATTTAGTCCATCCACACATGCTATCAGGATATCTTCAACTCCGCGGTTCTTTAGTCCATTCATGATGGAGAGCCAGAACTTGGCGCTTTCGTTTTCTCCAACATACATACCAAGAACGTCCTTTTTTCCGTTCATATCGATGCCAAGAGCAATGTAGACTGCACGTTTTACAATGCGTCCTTCACTTCGGACATGATAGTGGATAGCATCCATAAATACGACAGCGTACACTTCTTCCAACGGACGTTCCTGCCATTCTTTTACAATTGGAAGAATTTTATCCGTAATCCGGCTGATGGTACTGTCAGAAATATCAATATCATACAGTTCCCGCATGTGAGATTCGATATCTCCGGTAGTCATTCCCTTTGCATACATGGAAAGGATTTTTTCTTCCATGTCCTGAGTCACAGTATTCTGATATTTTTTGATTAGCTGAGGCTCATACTCACCGTTACGATCTCTTGGAATAGCTACATCCATATCTCCATAGCTTGTGTGCATAGTTTTGCTGGAATGACCGTTTCTGCTGTTGTCTGTTTCTTTGTTACGATAATCATACTTGGAATATCCTAATTCTTCATCCAGTTCCTCATCCAAAGCACCTTCCAGAAGAACAGACATCATGTCACGCATGATACTGTTTACATCGGTGCCATCTTTGATGCTGATATCATTATTCTTCAGATAATCACGCATCATTTCTCTCATTGCTGCTTTTTGTGGACTGTCTTTTCTTCTTGCCATAAAAATAACCTCCAAACTGAGTAATTTTATCTTACATCA
>NZ_QRHS01000036.1:0-26512 GCF_003470905.1 Roseburia sp. AM23-20 | reverse complement strand
TCAAACGCGACAACTCTGATATCTTATCATGTGTTGTTCTGTTTGTCAAGAACTTTTTTTATTTTCCAAAAGATAAGCAATCAAGTATCTTTTTTCGCCGCTGTAAAAGCACTTGTCTTTCGCAGTGGACTTTTATACTACCATTATTGTTTTGATATGTCAACACTTTTTTTACTAACTTTTTACAAACTATAGAAAATTCATAACAATCGTCAGAATAGCGTTGTTTTCATATAAATACTTTAACAGGTTGCTCTGATATATATATGTAACGAGCATACCACCCAGTTCACTTGTGCTTGTCACTGCTACAATATAAAACCCGATCCACACCAGTATCACCCCGTATATTCCACCGGCAAATACCCCCAGCGTACGATTCACACCGCTCAATACCGGGATTCGTGAGACAATTCTTAACATACGCGCTATTATATGAACGATCGTCCACGCTGCAACCAGCGCAATTAAAAATGCTATTCCCTCTACAATAAATTCTGCAATCTGTTTTGCAATCTCATCATAAAGACCACTTTGTGCCATAATCTCTCCTGCCACATTCCCTGTCTTATCAAAAATATCATTTACTACCGAGTCTGGCAGCATAATTCCAAACTGTGACAATTCCTGATTATCCAGACTATTTTCACTCTGAACGGATTTCTGTTTTTCCTCTACTGATTTTTTTATCTGTTCACTGCACTGTTTCTCAATCTGTTCGTATAACGTTGTGTATTCCATCAGATATGTATTAATGTACGGAGTTGCAACAGTAACAAAAGTAAGTACTATGACCCACGATACCAGAGAATATACAATTCGCAAAAATCCTTTTCTGTAGCCTCTTATAATATTATATCCCAGTATCAGTAATACCAGTAACAAAACCCAGTTCATATGTATGCTCCTTATTTCAGTCTTATTTTTTCCGTTGTATCTTCCAGTATAAATGTATAATTCAGTGCACCACCCCCTGAAATGACCTTATAAAGTGTTTGTTCGAACTCATGGTGGAACTTATATATGCCATGTATGGTATATATATCACATGCATTTTCATTTATAATACAGATTTCATTATCTGCAAGAAATTCTACGCCGGTGTACTCCATTGTAAAATCTTTTTCCAGAACACTTTTTCCTTCCAGATCATAGACACTTATATGATGTGTCACTGCCTCATCATCATTGCCGGTCACACAGCCAATATAATTATCATTATAAAAAATGCTCTTCACTTCTTTTTCAAAAGGAATCGTACCGGACTGTTTTGGTTTCTGCGATCCTTCAAACAGGATAACCCCGGTATCTGAAAACGCCGCAAGTCTGTTATCTGCCAGATAGACAATTTCCGGTATCACTGTATCCGGAAATGTCTGTGCTCCAACCACATGATCGATCTCGCTTTCTCCCGCTGTTCCAAAATTGTAAAAGGCAATGGTGCTTTTTATACTTCCATCATTAATATCTAACATGGCAACGGCAAGCCTTAAAGCATCTGAAGATAATGCAATTGCGATCGGATAGCCTTTCTTGGCACCGTGAATCTCTCCTTCTGTCAGTTTCTCACCTGTCTTATCGTACATTGCAAGATAACCGGCGGCATCTTTTTTCATCAGAACTGCCACCGTTCCCTGCGCTGCCACACGTACCTGCTGGATTGGCATCGTCGTTTCAATTCCGCCTAAGATTCCCTCCTTTGTCATGATATAGATCATCGTTCCTTTTCTGTCATAGATAGTCAGGTAATCTTCACAAATATCAATCTGTGGATCCGCCATCTCATAAGTCTGATTCCAGATCAGTTCATTTGCTGTATCCGTATAAAATGCTCCGTCATTGCTGTATTTTAAAATATTCCCCCCAAAATCTGCAAACTTTGTTGCTTCCGTATCAGCCCTGTCAACAGATGATGTCACATCAAAATTCTCATAATGGCGCAGTGCCATAAACACCCAGAGTCCTGCAGAAACTGCCAGCACAGTAATGATCAGAATAACCGTCCTTCTGACCACCTTTATGCGATGCCCACGCAGTTTGCGTTCATATTCTTCCATATCCGGTTCTTCTACCGTATGAAATCCCCTCTTGTTTTTTTCCGCCATACTAATCTCACTTTCCTCTTAATCTTTCGATATTATAGCATTATTCCCCGGATGTTTCATCTTATTTTTAGAGCTGGCAGCCTCATCAATTTGGAAGCGTCAGGTATTGCCCTGCATATATTGCATCAGGATCATCGATTCCGTTTGCCTGGCACACCTTGTCCATCATAGCTGTTGTCTTATATACTTTTCGGCAGATTGCCGCCAGATTATCCCCCTTTTGTACCACATAATATCCCTGTTTTAAATATGTCTGTGCCTCATCTGCCTGTGCTGCTGTTTCTTTAACGTCTTCCTTATTTTTATTCGTTTCATCCGGTGTGCCTGCCTGCGCTCCCGTTGTTTCTGGCATTTCTGTTTTAGCCTGCGCCTCTGTCGTTTCTGGCATTTCTGTTTTAGCCTGTGCCTCTGTCGTCTCTGACATTTCTGTTTTAGCCTGCGCCTCTGTCGTCTCTGACATTTCTGTTTTAGCCTGTGCCTCTGCTGTTTCTGTGTCTGCCTTTTTCTCTGCACCTGCCTGTGTCTCTGCTGTTTCTGGCATTTTTGTTTCTGCCTGCATATCCGATGTTTCCGTCGTCGCAGACGCCTCCGTTTTTTCTACTTCTCCCGCAATATTTTCCACCACGATCCCGGTATCAGCTTTTTTTTCTGTTTCCTGTATCTCTGTCACAATATGCACCTGGTTCATCTGTGCCAGAGTATTTTCCATTTCATTCATTTTCTTATGATTCTGATAGGCGGTAAATCCAAGTGTAAGCACCACAACAGCCAGCACAAGCGAAGAATATACCGGAATCTTTGCTTCTTCTGTTTTTTCTGCTTCTTCAAGCTGTTTCCGATACCGTCCCTTACTTTTTAATTCCGTCTGTGGAACCGGTTCTGGTTCATCCTGCTGCATACTCTCCTCCAGATACAGTTCTTCTTCCAGAATATCATTCAGGTTCTCTTTTTCTTTCATTGCAGGTACAGGCTCGTCCTGCTTCGCAAACACGATTTCATCGGTCTTGGGCAAATTAACTTCTTGCTTTTTTTCCTCCTGAAGTTCCACCTTTTTTGATCTGGTCAGGGCATGCTTGTCATAATAAATGTAAAATCCTTCTCTCCGGTACAGATGTCCGTTCCGGATGCTAAAAAATGTTTCCTCCTTTTCCAGACTATCCATCAGAAATAATGTCTGATGGATGCCTCCAAAATGAGTCTGATGAAATTGTTCAATCTGTTTTGTCATATTCGGAAGGCACCCTCTGTGATCCAATGCCCATCCAACAATGACCATACTGTCATATTCATTCTTTAATCGTTTATATATATACGCCCATTCACGGTCGCTCCATCTTGGAATTTCACCATCAAATTCTAAATATTCCAGTTGTATTGCTGCCTCAACAAATGTGCACTGTCTTCCGCTGTAATTTTCAAATCTTCCAAGTAAAACATATACAAGTTTTTCACAGTTGCTTTCATATGGGTGCAGATACTTATATACCTCATCCTCTATGTATATTCTCTCCCCAACATCCGGTCTCCCAATCTGTCTGATATCTTTTGGCAGTTTTTTTTCTTTCGTATCATCCCAATTTTCTTCCCGGATAATCTCTATCATTCCAATCCTCCATTCCTGTGCGCAAAAATTTATTTTCACGCGATCTTACAGCGCAAAGACGCCGGTGTTTACATTCAAAATCACTTTTTATTTTGCAATCGTATCACAGCATGTCCGATTTTTTTGTGGTTTTATGGGCAGTTTTCCAAAAACTTTTCGACAGAAAAAGACGCAAAAAAACTGCTGCATACGTTTTACCGTAATAACAGCAGTCTTTTTATGTCTGATTATTTTACAAATGCTTTTACTTTTTTGTAGATGCCTTCTGCATCGAGCTCATATCTATGAAGCAGTTCTAATGCCGGTCCGGATTCACCGAATACGTCATTAACACCAATCTTTAATACTTTAGTAGGAGCCTCCTCGCAAAGCACATCACATACTGCACTTCCAAGTCCTCCGATCACGGAATGTTCCTCAACTGTAACAACTTTTCCGGTCTTTAATGCTGATTTTACAACCAGTTCACGGTCGATCGGTTTGATAGTATGGATATTGATGATCTCTGCATCAATGCCATCTTTTGCAAGCAGCTTTTCTGCCTCTACCGTCTCATTTACACAAAGTCCGGTTGCAAAAATTGTCACATCTTTTCCTTCTTTTAAAACAATTCCTTTGCCGATCTCAAATTTGTAAGTTGCCTCATCATTGAATACCGGAACTGCAAGACGTCCAAAACGAAGGTAAACCGGTCCTACATGATCGTATGCAGCGTGTACTGCTGCTCTTGCCTCAACATCATCTGCCGGATTGATCACTACCATGCCTGGTATCGTACGCATTAAAGCGATATCTTCTAAGCACTGATGAGTCGCACCATCTTCACCAACAGAGATACCTGCGTGTGTTGCGCCGATCTTGACATTCAGATGCGGATATCCGATGGAGTTGCGCACCTGCTCAAAGTTTCTGCCTGCTGCAAACATTGCAAAAGAGCTGATAAACGGTACTTTTCCACAAGTTGCAAGTCCTGCTGCGATACCTGTCATGTTTGCTTCTGCGATACCAACATCCCAATGGCGTTCCGGAAATGCTTTCTTAAAAATTCCGGTCTTGGTCGCACCTGCAAGGTCTGCATCTAATACGATCAGATCTTCATGCTCTTTTCCCACTTCTACCAGAGCATTTCCATAACTTTCCCTTGTTGCGATTTTCTTTATTTCTGACATAATGCTTCCCCCACTTTCTCCAGGTCTTTCATTGCGATCTCATACTGCTCGTCGTTCGGAGCTTTTCCATGCCAGTCTACGGCATTCTCCATAAAGGATACACCTTTTCCTTTTAATGTCTTTGCAATGATCGCAGTCGGCATTCCTTTTGTTTCGCGTGCCTCTTTGAATGCTGCACGGATCTCATCAAAATCATTTCCATTGATGTTGATCGTATGGAAATTGAATGCCTCAAACTTTTTGTCGATCGGATAAGGAGAGCATACTTCATCAATAGTTCCGTCAATCTGAAGATTATTATTATCAACGATCACAACCAGATTATCCAGCTTGCGGAATCCTGCCCACATAGCAGCTTCCCAGATCTGTCCTTCCTGAATCTCGCCGTCTCCGCAAAGTGCATAAACACGGTAATCTTTTTTGTCAAACTTTCCTGCTGCCGCCATTCCTGCCGCTGCGGAGAGTCCCTGTCCCAAAGAACCGGATGACATATCAATACCAGGAATATGCTTCATATCCGGATGTCCCTGCAGATAAGATCCTGTATGACGCAGTGTAACAAGATCCTCCTTCGGGAAAAATCCACGTTCTGCCAGAACTGCATAAAGTCCCGGAGCCGTATGACCTTTAGAAAGTACAAAACGGTCGCGGTCTGCCATCTTAGGATTTTTCGGGTCAATATTTAACTCCTCAAAGTACAGATAAGTAAAAATATCTGCTGCGGAGAGTGATCCGCCCGGATGTCCGGCTTTTGCGCTGTGTACTGCAGTTACAATACTTTTGCGGACTTCGTTCGCTGTTTTTTCGAGTTCCAGATTTGTCATAGTCTAGTCATGTTCCTTTCTGTTTCTTTTATTAAATCTCCGTTCTGCCTTCTAAGGCACGGAGCAGTGTTACCTCATCAATATACTCTAAATCTCCGCCGACCGGAACACCGCTTGCGATCCTTGTCACTTTAATCCCGGTAGGTTTGATCAGTTTGCTGATATACATTGCAGTCGTTTCCCCCTCAAGACTTGAGTTCGTCGCAATAATGACCTCGTCAACATCCTTTTGCAGACGCTGCATCAGCTCTTTTAACTTAATATCTGCGGGCCCGATTCCAAGCATCGGTGAAATTGCACCATGAAGAACATGATAAACACCATCGTATTTACCTGTTTTTTCATACGCTGCAAGGTCTCTGGTATCCTCCACAACCATGATCGTCTTATGATTACGCCCGGCATCTTTACAGATCGGACATAATTCATCATCCGTCAGTGTAAAACATTCCTTGCAGTAACGGACGTTTTTTCTGGCATCCACGATCGCAGCCGAAAGTTCTTCGACCTGCTCTACCGGCATATTTAAAATATGAAATGCCAGACGCTGTGCAGATTTTGCACCGATTCCCGGAAGGGACGATAATTCCTGTATTAACTTGCTGATCTGACTGCTGTAGTAATCCATGGTGTTTCCATTCTTTCATTTATAATATATAAATTACTTCTTATACAATGACATCTGATCTTCTTTGTCATATGCCTCCTTTATATTAAAGGATAACGGCAATTTTTACAAGAAGTGTTTTTCACTGCATATTTTTCTGATTTTTTGTACATGATAAACTGGTAACCACATAAAAACAACAGACAGCATATTTCGCAGGCAAATCTGTTAACAGTAATAAAAGGAGAACTCTATGGCATCTTATGTATCACCCATGATCAAAGACAAATTTGAAACACTTTCAACGGATCTGAAGAACCTGATCTTAGAGCGTAATGTACAGCTTAATAACATGCAGGATCTTATCCGCGTATTAGAGCAGATCGTAGAAGAAGGAGAAGCCGGTTGATCACGGTTTCCCCTTCTTTTCATTTTTAATCAGTAAAATATAACGGCTGCGCCCGCAACTATTCCTTACTGAATATCGGTTACTTCATAGCCGGCATCTACAACGGCATTTTTTAATGTATCTGCACTGACTGATTCATCTGCGGTAACAACTGCATTTTTGTCCTCTAAACTTACCACTACCTCAGACACACCCTGTACTCCTTTTAAAGCCTTCTCGACAGTTGCCTGGCAGTGTCCGCACATCATTCCTTCAATACTTAATGTTGTTTTCATTGTTTTTTCCTCGCTTTCTGTTACATCACTCTTTATTTCAGAAGTGACCGTTCTGTTTTCACAGACCGCACTCTCCTGTTCCATATTATCTGTTCCATTTTCGGATGAAGATTTTTTCCCAAGTTTTACCCATCTCAAACGCAGCGCGTTACTTACCACACAGACACTGCTTAAACTCATGGCTGCCGCACCAAACATCGGGTTTAATTTTAATCCCCAGATCGGATATAAAAGTCCTGCGGCAAGCGGTATACCAATGCTGTTATAGAAAAATGCCCAGAACAGGTTTTCCTTGATATTGCGGATAACCGCCTTGCTTAAACGGATTGCTCCGACTGCATCAAGCAGGTCATTTTTCATCAGCACAATATCCGCGCTCTCAATTGCGACATCCGTACCTGCACCGATGGCAATTCCAACGTCTGCGGATGCAAGTGCCGGAGCATCATTGATACCGTCTCCGATCATTGCAACTTTGTGTCCGCTGTTCTTTAAGGCAGATATCTTTTCTTCCTTCTGCGTCGGAAGCACCCCGGCAATGACTTCATCGATGCCCACCTGATCTTTGATCGCCTGTGCCGTCACTTCATTATCACCGGTAAGCATAATGACATGGATTCCGTATTCTTTAAATTGTCTGACTGCCTCACGGCTGGTCGGTTTTACCACATCTGCAACGGCGATCATTCCTATGATCTGTGTCTCATCTGCAAACAGTAAAGGAGTTTTCCCCTGTTTTGCAAACTGTTCTATCTCTTTTTTTATTTCTGAAGATATAGCAATGTGTGCCTCATCCATCAGTTTTTCATTTCCGGCATAGTAAAGTTTTCCAGAAGATAACCTGCCTTTAATTCCTTTTCCAAACAGCGCCTCAAAATCGTTTACTTTTTCCGGAATGATATTCTTTTTCTCACAATCTGAAACGATTGCTTCTGCCAATGGGTGCTCACTGCCCTTTTCCAGGCTGCCGGCAGCTTTTAACAGGTCATTTTCTGACATTCCCGCATATGTCCGTATATCCGTCACAACCGGTTTTCCATAAGTGATCGTTCCTGTCTTGTCCATCACAACAGTATCAACAATATGCGCTGTCTCTAATGCTTCTCCCGACTTGATCAGAATACCGTTTTCTGCACCTTTTCCGGTTCCGACCATAATCGCCACCGGCGTTGCCAGTCCAAGCGCACACGGACAGGAAATAACAAGAACTGCGATTCCACAGGACATTGCAAACTCGAAATCTGCACCGCTTGCCAGCCAGACAATGAATGTGACGATCGCGATCCCGATCACTGTCGGGACAAAAACACCTGCGATCTTATCGGCGAGACGTGCGATCGGTGCCTTACTTGAAGATGCTTCCTCCACAAGACTTATGATCTGTGCGATCGTTGTATCTTTGCCGACACGTGTTGCCCGCGCATGGATCAGTCCGGCTTTATTGATAGATGCTGATATGACCTTGTCCCCTTCCTGTTTTAACACAGGAATACTCTCTCCGGTGATCGCTGATTCATCAAAGGAAGATTTCCCTTCTACGATCACACCATCCACTGCAACCGATTCTCCGGGTTTGATCACAAAAATATCACCCTGTACCACGTCAGCAGCATCGATGACCTGCTCTTTTCCATCGCGCACTACCGTCACTGTCTTTGGTGCTAAGTTCATCAGTTTTGTGATTGCCTCGCTCGTCTTTCCTTTTGACTTTGTCTCAAGGTACTTTCCAACTGTGATCAGTGTAAGAATTGTTCCGGCCGATTCAAAATAAAGATCATGACTATACTGGTGTACAAGCTCCATGTTTCCGGTAGAAAATCCCCAGCCGATCCGGTAAATTGCAAAAATACCGTATACCGTCGCCGCTGTTGCTCCCATCGCGATCAGGCTGTCCATATTCGGGCTCCTGCGTGCTAATGTTGCAAATCCGTTCCGGAAGTATTTCTGATTTGCAAACAGGATCGGAAGTAACAGTAAAAACTGCGTAAATGCGTAAATAACCGCATTTTCACTTCCATGAAAAAACTTCATGGTAACCGGCGGCATAGGAACACCAAGCGCATTGTAGATCATATGCCCCATTGATACATACATTAACGGTATCAGAAATATCACAGATACGATCAGTCTGATCTTCATATTTTTGATATTTTTCTGCTGGATGGAAACCGCATCCTCCGTCTCTCCTGTCTTTGCTGCCGCCTTTGCTTCATTTTTTACCGAGGCACCATATCCGGCATGCTCTACCGCTTCTATAATGTTTTCTGTGCCCAGTTTTGTCTCATCATACTCAACCTGCATACTGTTCGTCAGCAGATTCACGCTGACTGCATGTACGCCCTCTAATTTGGAAACACTTTTTTCCACATGGGAGGAACATGCCGAACAGCTCATGCCTGTTACGTCAAACTTTTCCTTCATGTCAATCTCCTATTGTATAAAATACAAACCGTTATTTCATCAGCTTCTTTAACAGTTCACAGAGTTCGTCGACAGCCTGCTCATTACCCTCTTTGATATCTTCGGAAACACAGGTCTTGATATGGCGTGCTAAAAGTTCTTTGTTAAATCCGTTTAATGCCGCCTGAATAGAAGATACCTGTGTGACGATATCTACACAATATCTGTCATCCTCCACCATGGCACGCACTCCCCGCACCTGTCCTTCTATCCGGGAAAGTCTCGTTAACAGCGCTTTCTTTTCTGCACTCTCACGCTGCTTATGCTTCACATTATCTCCATTCGCACTGCATTTTTCACATGCCATCTGTCTACCTCCGGTCTGTATAGTCTGTGCTGTTTTTGATTTTTTATCACGGCTTTTCATCGGTATATACCATATACCCCTATTGGGTATCTTGAATTTACATCATGATATACACTTTGTCAAGAGATTTTCAGTTATCAGGAATTTTTATCAACAAACCGGATCATCCATAAGCCTTTTATCGTAATCAGCATTGTCACAAATTCTGCTGCCGGAAATGCCAGCCAGACTCCATTTAACCCAAACAATGTTGACAGTAAAAATGCAAAGAAAATAATTACAACAAATCCACGGGAAATTGACGCAGCAAATGCATATCCCGTAGATTCAACCGCGCTTAATATGGATGTTCCTACAATATTGATCCCGGCAAATAAAAAACCTATAAAGTAAAGCCGCAGTCCGTTTTCCGCATAATCTGCAAGCATCTGATTATGTTCTCCATTAAATACAGCCGTCACCACTGGTGCGAACAGATAAATAAAAATAAGCAAAAGGACAGAAACCCCTATCGCAGTCGTAACTGCCATTTTCAAATACGTTTTCACATCTTTATGAATATCCTTACCATATGCCTCGCTGATCAGCGGTTGGGAGCCCTGCGCCACCCCATTAAATAAAGCGACTGCAACAAGTGACGCATTTGCGACCACTCCATAAGCAGCCACTCCGGTATTTCCGGCAAGTCCAAGGATGATCATGTTAAAAACAATTGTGATCACTCCGGATGAAATTTCACCTACAAAGGATGAGACACCATACTTACAGCAAAAAAATATTTTTCGCACAGACGGCAACACGGGTTTTAGTTTTATAGTACATTTTTCCGACCGGAAATGAATACAGCAGATCAGAATACCCACAACCGGGGAAAGTGCTGTCGCAAGCGCAGCTCCCTCCATGGAAAGTCCCAGCGGAAACATCAATACATAGTCAAATACGATGTTAAACAGACTGCTGAATAAAGTCGCTGCCATTGCAATCGACGGATTTCCATCGTTACGCACAAATGCATTGCAGATATAATTCCACATAAAAAGCGGCGCAAAACTCATAAAAATGCGCGTATAATT
Source organism: Roseburia sp. AM23-20 (assembly GCF_003470905.1). Taxonomy (NCBI): domain Bacteria; kingdom Bacillati; phylum Bacillota; class Clostridia; order Lachnospirales; family Lachnospiraceae; genus Roseburia; species Roseburia sp. AM23-20. The sequence continues at coordinate 15,680 of NZ_QRHS01000036.1, read as the reverse complement.
TTTTCCGACCGCAATGATCTTTGCATCTCCGCCAAGCAGGGCAATCAGTTTATCCGGCAGGAATATGCCGACAAACATAAACAGCAGGCTAACGATAAATGCCCACAACAGTGCATGAAAAAAATATCCGTCTGCATCCGGATTTTTCTGGTTCCGTTCGATCACCAACCGGATTGCGGAACCGACTCCCATCATTGCGCCGACGGCAAAAATTAAATTATACACCGGCAATACCAGATTGAGTGCCGTGATACCATCCGTACCCACCGCAACAGAAATAAAGTAGGTATCTGCCAGAATATAAACCGACATACCTACCATGCCAAGCATGTTCTGAGAAACATATTTTGCAAATTTTTTTAACATCTTAATCCCCATTCCTGTGCTTATCTTTGCTCATTCCAGATTTTTAAACAAACTTGTGTTTGAAAAATATTATTGTTTATCAACTACTGGATTATATCATTTTTCCATAAAATATCATAGGGCAAATAATAGAATGTCCGTAACGTAATATTCTATTATTATGAATTACACGCAAACAGGCAGGTCTTTTATGACCTGCCTGACTCAATCTTTTTATTCATTTAAATCTTACTGTTTTTCTTATACGAGTGCTTTACCAAGACTTCTGCAAGCCTCTAATGCATCATCATCCGGTGCTTCATGTGCAATCACACCTTCACCGTTTACAACAACTGCTCCAGCTGCATTCATGCGTTCTTCCCAGTCACGCATCCACTGTCCATCGCCCCATCCATAAGAGCCAAATAACGCGATCTTTTTGCCTGCTGCAAAGCCTTCTACCTCTTCTACAAACGGCTCCATCTCGCTCTCCTCTAATACCTCAGCTCCCATTGCCGGGCAGCCTAATGCAAATGAGGATGCAGCTTTTAATTCATCTACGGATACTGCAGATACCGGAACAACATCTGCTTCTCCTCCTGCTGCTTTGATTCCCTCTCCGACTGCATTTGCCATTGCCTCAGTATTTCCCGTCTGGGACCAGTATGCCACGATAATCTTACTCATATTTCCTCCATTCCTGTGCTTATTTTTACACATTCATTTTATACAAGCGGATCGCCGATTCAGTTCCAACGCCTTTGCCAGAGCTGACCGGATGGTATCCGTTTTTTACATATCTGACTTTTAATCCATTTATGCTGATTCCAGCATTTTGCCATAAAGCAAAAGTTCATGGATTTCCATTCCGGATGATATCAGGCGGATTGCATCTTCTTTTGCCTGATTGTAGCGGTCAAATGTTATTCTTGCCGCATTCACATCTCCGTATACTTTCCAGTAGCCGCAATACAGGTAATTGCGTCCTTCGTTTCGGATAAACCCCAATACATCTTCTACAGGATAACCCAAGAGCAGTCCAAGCTCATGTGGAAAAGACAGATGATCCTTCATATATTTTTGATAGCGGGCACACAGTTTTTCAAAAATGTCGATAAGGCGTAATGTCTGATACCCAAACAATCTCATCGTTTCCTTCACATCTTCTTCGTTCAGATAAGCGAGTAGTTGTTTTTCACGAAAAAGCAGGAATATCGTCCGATGTTTTGTCTGGTAGAGTGTATGTACAGTAATTTCTGTATTACGGAACAAATCTCTCACATCTTCTTCGTTGCTTTTTGTCACCGTAAGAAGATTTGACAGTTTAATTCCCGTAAGAAGCGGGGCACATTGCAGTGCCAGTTGAGTCTTTAATTCTTTTTTATCCATCTTCTCCAGAATCTCTAACACTTCCCTGCTCATGGTCATCTCCCATAGATCGATGAATTTATGATCCATCGTCATAACATGTATAGTTAGTTTTTCCTAACTCCTGTTTAAAAAAGAAAGAGTTGCGAGAACTCATTTCCTTTTCTGATAGTTAGATTACACTAACTTTTGTTATTTGTCAATAACTTTTTTATATTTTTTAGAGAGCGTTATTTCGGATTATTCTATATTGATCAGATTTGATACAACTGCACTGATCCGTTTTGAATCCCGTCTTACTCCTCCAACGCCGCATTCATGACTTCCATCTTCTCCTCCGCCTCATAGATCAGGCGGCTGCATTCTTTTAACTCATCCGAAAAATCCATCGTGACATCCTGATAAAGCGATTTGTACTTGATGTCATGCTCCAAGCTCGCCCAGAGATCCATGGCAAGCGTACGGATCTGCAGTTCGACCGGCACCATCTGCTTTTTGTTCATAAAGTAGACCGGCACGCGGATAATGATGTGCAGGCTTCTATAACCATTGCCCTTCGGCTGTTCAATATAATCCTTAACTTCCATGATATGTATGTCGTCCTGTGCCATCAGACGATCCCGGATCAGATAGACATCCTTGATATAGGAACAGACCACACGCACTCCGGCGATATCATAAATATTATTGCAGGCTGCACTAAGCGTCAGATCAAGATCTTTCTTCTGGAGTTTTCCCAAAATGCTTTTCGCTGATTTTAACCTGGTATCAATATGATGGATCGGGCAGCGCAGTTTTCGGTATTTAAACTCGTCCTCTATGATCTCAAGGCGTGCGGTCGTCGCACACATCGCTGCATTGTACATACGTAAGATTGGATCAATCGTCTGGGAAAACTGCTCTTTCATGTCTGCAATATGCTCCATATCATCATCCACCATACCACGCACCAGCATCAGGCTGTTTTCCTGCATTGCATCTGCATCCAACGTTTCTTCCGCATCTTCCACTTCCACAGAAGCCTGATACTGCTCCTGCTGTTTCTCATTCTGTATGATTGTCTGTCTCTGTAGCATAACAAAAACCCCGTTTCTAAATTGTTTTCATCTTCATTGTTACACCGTCTTTTTCCAATGACTTCCGTCGGGCGTAACTATCTCACACTATAAATATTAGTATAACAGATACCGCCCAAAACGGCATAAAGTCTGTATGAAATATTTATAAACAATTTAAAAACAGGGTTTTATTTTCCAGCTATTTTCCTATAATTCGATACCGCAGCCTTTCATCAGCTCTCTTGCGGAATCTAAGGAATCCACACCATGAAGGTTTTTGATCGGTGCAAACTCTTTTTCACGCACTACCTCATAAGGGATACAATCATCCATCATGTGTACCATATCAAGTACTAATGTCTCAAATTTGTAACCGTTTGGCTGCTCCGGTTTCACAAATGTACCGTCCACATCCATGTATGGGATTTTTTTCTCTACCACATGAATCGGCATTCTTGCATCTGCGATCTGCTCCAGTTTCTTTTCGGAAAACAGATAATTTAAGATAACACCAAAACCATATTTTAAATCACCGTTTTCCTTGCGTGCTGTTGCCATCTCTTCTGTCATCTCATAGTATTCTGCGATAGAAGGTTTGCCATCTTCAGTGCAAAGTACGCCGACACGTTCATCCGGTGCTGCTTTTCGTACCACTTTTGCTCCACTTTCACAGCCATAAGTGATCGTAGCACCAACAAACTTCGGATCTGCGATGCGCTGTAAGCAGTTATCTACTGCAAATACATTGATCCACTCGATACCTCTTGCTTTAATATCAGCGAGCAGTCCCGCATTTACCATGGATGAGAACCAGCCTCCATTGCCATTTGGTGACATAGCAACTTCGGTCTGGGATTCCATATAAATTCTTCCCTCATAATCACATGCCGGCACCATTTCCTGTACAAAAAACTTCACATAGTCTTTCGGATAACCGAAATAATCATGTTCCTTGAAAAATGCAGTTGTATCTGCATGATTGATGTTACTTGTCATAATATAAAGAGGAACATATACTCCCGCCTCATCCGTAACGTCCATCAGATTGCGCAGTAACTGCTCAAACAAATATAATTCACGGTCAATTCCAATATTTAACGTACCCTTCGGTCTGTCAAGTCCGAGACGGGTTCCCTGTCCACCTGCTAAAAGTACGGCTCCGACTTTTCCCTCACGGATCGCCTTTAAGCCGGTTTCTTTAAATTCTTCTCCCCTTGCCTCGATCTCGCCAACTTCCACGGCATCTAACGGCGCAAATACACCCCGCTCATTGACCGTTTCTTTTCTTTCAATATGCTCTAACACAGAAAAATCGATTTTCTCTAAACGCTTTGTCAGCTCCCCATTCTGCTCCGTGGTATTTTTCTCCATCATCGCTTTGATGTATTTCTGGTTATCATCTTCCCAAATTTTCATTCTCTTCTCCATTCTGTATTTTAAAATAATTGCAATACCGATTTGTATACATACGATTTCAGCCACTTACATTTCCTGATTGTATACAATCTGCTCTCCCTATTATATAATAGACAGTTCTTTCATGCAACCAAACCTTAGTTGAAACCACGGAATCCCTTTCCGATGATCTCGCTGCTGTTTGTGATCGCAATGAATGCAGACGGCTGATTCAACCGGATAAAATTACGGAGTTCCACCGCCTGGCTTCGCTTCATGACTGTCAGTATGACTGTTTTCTGATTGTGCTGGTAGGCACCTTCTGCCTGATAAACCGTTGCACTGCGGTTCAGTTCCTTCGTGATAAAATCACAGATCGGCTCCGGATCATTGCAGACGATCGTAAAATATTTACACAGGTTAATACTCTCGATCACATTATCGACTACCAGTGATTTTGCCAGAAGTCCGCACAGGGAACAGAGACCTGTCTGTGCATCAAACACGAGGCATGATGCAATGACGATTCCAAGATCAACCAAAAACAATGCCGCACCTATATTTAACTTTGTGTATTTCTTTAAGATCATCGCCACGATATCTGTTCCACCGCCGGATGCTCCGATATTAAACAGGATTGCTGACGAAAATGCCGGTAATACGATCGCATAGATAAGCTCTAATACCGGCTGTCCGGTCAATGGTCCATCCATTGGAAATACTCTTTCAGCAAAACTTAATCCCACAGATGTCAGTACGCTTACATAAACGGTTTTAACTCCAAATCCTTTTCCAAGGAAGATAAATCCAAGTACCAGTAACAGCATATTGATGATAAAAGTAAGATTTCCCGGTGATGTTGGGAGTATGGCACCTAATACGACCGCCATACCTGTTACTCCTCCAAAAGAAAAATTATTTGGAAATTTAAACACATATACTCCTACAACAAGAATCAGTGTTGCAACGGTCAGTACCATATACTCTTCCACAGTACGTTTGATCTTTCCAAGATTCTTCTGCATTTCTTTTGTCCTCGCTCTTTATACACTTCTATTGAATGAAACATTCCATAGATTATTCCAGTTCAATGCAGAAGAAGTATACTACATCTTTTTCCGATAATAAAGTACTTTTATGTAATATGATTTTTCCGTTTTCTGCATATATCAGAGATCACCTGTATGAACTGTTCCGCATCTAATGGTTTTGATATATGTGCATCCATACCGGCTGATAAACTTCTTTCTTCATCATCCGCAAATGCATTTGCTGTCATTGCAATGATCGGAATTGTTTTTGCATCTTCTCTTGACATCATCCGGATACGCTGTGATGCCTCTAAGCCTCCCATGACAGGCATCATCAGATCCATCAGGATCACATCATATTCGCCCGGTTCTGATGCTGCAAATATATCGACAGCTTCTTTTCCATTCCAGGCTTCTTTTACCTTTGCCCCCTCATTTTCCAGAACAAATTTAGCGATTTCCATGTTTATCTCATAATCTTCCACCAGAAGAATCTTATCATTTTTTATTCCCTTTTTCTCATCCGTACCCTGTTCATCCTCTGTTTCCTTTTCCATGGTACGATCCACAAGAAATGGTATCACAATCGTAAACTGTGTTCCTTCTCCGGGTTTACTCACAAAACGAATCGTGCCTTCCATCTGTTCTACCAGCTTTTTTACAATCGCAAGCCCAAGTCCGGTCCCGGCATAGGAAGTACGCGCTGAAGTCTTTTCCTGCGCAAACGGTTCAAATGCATGTTTCTGAAATTCCGGACTCATTCCAATCCCTGTGTCAGTACATACAAATTCAAACACCGCTTTTTCATTTTCCGACGGCAGTTCCCTGCACTCTAAAACAACTTTTCCATTTGTTTTATTATATTTCACTGCGTTTGATGCAATATTCTGTAATATCTGCCGGATATGAAGGGAACTGCCAAGCAGATTTTCGTGGATGATTTCTCCCATTTTTACGGTAAGTGTGATTCCATGCTCTGTTGCAGCCATTCCGACTACCGTTTCCACTTCTTTTAATATTTCGTGGATTGAAAATGGCTTTTCCTCAAGTCTGATCTGACCGGATTCCAATTTATTCATATCAAGTACATCATTGACCAGTTCCATCAGGAATGTCGACGAAAGCATGATCTTGTCCAAACATTCTTCCTGTTTTTTCTGATTTCCGATATTATACCGGCAAATATCCACCATTCCGCGGATGCCATTGATCGGTGTACGTATATCATGGCTCATTCTTCGCAGGAAATCTGTTTTTGCAACATTTGCCTGCTCTGCCTGTTCTACGGACTTTTCCAGTTTTTTCTGATAATCCAGCTCACGCATCTTTTCGTCTGTGATATTTCTGCTCAGAAAAAGTGCTGCTTCCACATTTCCCTGTGAATCATAATGCTGGGGCACCAGCATGACTGTAAACCATTCACCTTTCGCGCTTTCCGTTTTGCAGTTAACATAGTCTTTTCCCGCCAGCCTGTCTGAAATAGTATCAGGATTCACAAAATCAAGGAATTTCTGCCACTCCTGTTGCGCAACCGCATTTTTACAAAAGTACTTCATCATTTTTGCAGTACTCTTTTCATTGCCAATTATTTCCTTTATACGATCAGATGCTTTGATAATTTCCCATGTATCTTTTTTGAGATCAAACAGCATACACACGGAAAATACACTGCTGACGGAACGGATGATATGATATTGCTTTTCTGTCTGACGCATATTTAACTCTGCCACATATCCACGGATCAGCATAAACGTCATCCAGCACAGTATGTAGATTACAGCCACACAGATTACAGCTTTTGTGCGCAGTGCAAATACAGATTTTGTTGGAAAAAAAACATATAACGTGTAGTCCCCCATCTGCTTGCTTTCTCCGTACCAGCATCCTCCCGTGCTTTTTAAATGAATCATTTTTTTCTCATCCCCGGTATCGATATCCGGGATAAAAATATCCTGATATTCTTCTGATTTTACTGCGAGCAGTTCCTCCGAATTGGAACTTAAAATCTGTTTTCCATCTGTCACCGCAACAATTCCATTTTTCTCAAATGTAAGTCCTGTAAACAACGAATAGAAGGATATGTCACCATTGTCCTCCATGCAATTATCTTTTTTGATATAGGCAGCAATCAGTCCTTTTTTATTTCTTTGGGAAACCACCGCAAAATCATAGACTTCGCCCTCTTTATCCAGCCGTGTGATATATGCTTTTTGCGGATAATCCAGCGTATCTTCTACCACTGGTTTCTTCATCTCATCCTGCCAGAAGTTTTTTTCTTCCCACGCATCCCCAATCTGGCACACACAATTTAACTTGTCATCTAATACCAGTACTCCATCCAATCTCTGATCTTTCATATAGCGGATGATCATTGTTTCCTGATCCGTATTTTCCTCTTCCAGCCGCTGACTAAGCTCCAGTGTCTTATCTGCCAGACGGTAAAGACTCTTTACTTTATCGTTATTTTTGTAATTATCATATTGTTTCACGCGGCTCTGCATGAAATCGAGCGTCCTGTCTGCGATTTTTCCGACCCGTGTCCTGTCATATCCGGTAAAAACGCCAAAACATATCATTACTATAAAAATACCTGCCACAAACGGCATCCATATATATTTATGTGAGATAAACCCAGTCCAATTTTCTTTATTCAGCATTTGTGACCCCCAATGCTTTTTGGACATCCAGACCGTATTTTTCTACAATACCGCCAAGTGTTCCATCCTCCTGCATCTGCTCTAATATCTGTGTCATCTTCTGTGCCAGTTCCTGATGGGTATCCTTTTTAAAAGCAACCCCAAGCTCTGAAATATACAGACTCTCATCCAGCATACAATATGTATCCGGTGCACTCTGCACAAATCTCTCTAATGCACTCTCATGTCCGGCAATCGCATCCACATACCCTTTTCTGAGACTTGCGTAGATCTCATCCATACCGGACATACTGTATACCCTTTCTGCTTCCGGGATTCCCGGAAAACTCCCTTTGAGCAAAATCTCCTCCGGTTTCGTTGTCGCCTGAACTGCAATTCGTTTTCCTTCCAGATCAGATATTTTTGTAATCCCGCTGTTTTTCTGCACTGCAACGACCTGTCTGCTGTAAAGATATGGTCCAGCCCACTGATACTGATTTTCTCTGTCATTCATGGTAAAGGATCCCCACAGACAGTCCACCTCACCATTGTCTAAATATTCATCCTTTTTATCCCATGTAATACGCAAAAACACCGGCGTATAACCCAGCTTGTCACACACCGCTTCTGCCAGTTCCACATCGATTCCGGCAGGATTACCGTCATCATCGAGATAATTGTACGGCTCATAATTATCACTTCCTATAATAAGCTGTGGAAGTTCCTCTCTCTCTTTCCCGGAATCCGGTTTCTGACCGCATGCCATTCCAAGCATCGTAACACATACAAATATCACCGCAATGTATTTTTTCAAATTATCATTCCTTTTTATACTGTTCTTCTTTGTCTGATCTGCCATTTTTATTTTAGTAGTTTATAAAATGTGTGTCAATTACAAGTGTATAAATTTAACGGTTTGACGACTTTATCCTGCTTTTTTTGACAAAAAATGCGGATAATGAATTTTCACTATCCGCCAGAGCTCATATGTATTCTTTTATTTTACAGTTCATCCGCTACCGCATGAATGCTCCGCTAGTTACATTGCCATCATTTTTTTAATTTACCGGAATCGTAATCTTCTGTTTCTGTTCTTCCTGCCCTTCCATCCAGACTGTCACAGAAACCGCTCCCTTTTTGTCGCCTGCACGGACTGCTGCAAGCGCATACCCGTCATAGGTTTCCCAGCATGACGCATCATAGCTTTCGATGGACTGCGGATCGGCATTTCCAAATGCAGCAAGGATTCCTTCCCCTTCTATTTCTATATGGATGCGTCTCTTTTCATACAGATTTGCAGTTCCTTTTGCATCGCAAAGGTTCATGGTAAGGAAACAAAGATCCTCTCCATTTGCCTGCAGTTCTTTTTTATCTGCTTCTACATGAATCTGTACATCCTCATCTGCTGTACCAAGCTGGCATCTGCCGGTTTCCATGCCATTTTGATAGCTGGCTGCCTCCAATACGCCAGGTTCATAATTAAGTTCAAATGTCGCTGTAAATCCATGTTCTGCCCCGGCAGGTTTTCGTCCGAGTGACCGCCCATTTAAGAAAAGTTCTACCTCCGGTGCATTCGAATACACATCCACAACCGCAGGTTTCCCCTCGTATCCACGCCACGTCCAGCTTGCAATATTATCTTTGAACATCCACGGCGTCTTTGAACATTTTTTCCCATATTTATCAACGCGTTCCACCGCAATATAAGGCTCTGTCCGCAGACCATATACGATCTCCCGGAAAAAACTGACCGGTCTGCGATAACCTGCAAGATCGATATCACCGATATAGGCTGTCCTGTCCGGGTAGTGACTTCCAAAATTGCTCTTTCCATCATAATAAAAGATTCCGCATCCTGCCTCTCCCAGATAGTCGTAACCAGTCCAGGTAAAATCACCCAGCACGCGGTTAGAAGAATTGACCACTTTCCATAACCTTGCAATATCCGCCGGGAATGTCTCTGTCCCAAGCACGCATTTATTTGGATGAAGTTCTCCCTCTAACAAATGTCTGCCTGTCAGATAATTTAAACCGATGATATCCATGGACTCGCTGCTCTCCTCTAACACTTCCGTGATGATCGGATGCGCTGCAAATGCGTCTCCCGCTTCGCCTTCCATCAGCTTCATAAAACTGTTGATCGCATTGCTTCCGGAGTTATCATTTGTCCCGACTTTTTCGGCATCTTTGCGGATCAGCGGTGCAAGTTCCTGCATGATCGGATATACTTTTGCCCCTGCTGCATTTAAGGCATTCATGCCGTTTGTGGTAAATCTTGTCGAATCCAGTTCTTTAAAAGCGTTACAGAGCATGCGGTTGAGCTCAGCTCCCCGCTCCGTGCCGATTTCCTGAATCTCATTTCCAACCGAATACAAAATAACACAGGCATGGTTATAATCTTTCTCCACCATATTTTTTATCATATTCTGGTATTCATCCAGAAATGAAAAAGCAAAATCGTGGTTATTTTTATGTACCGTCCACATATCTGTCAGTTCATCCATCACAAGCAGTCCCACCTTATCACAGGCATCTAAAAATGCCTTGCCTGCCGGATGATGTGCACTTCTGATACTGTTAAACCCGGCTTCTTTGATCAGCCTGCATTTTCGGAGTTCAGCATCTTCATATGCTGCTACACCAAGGATTCCGTGGTCATGATGTACACAGGTTCCGCGCAGCTTCACCGGCTCACCGTTGATCCTTAACCCACGCAGGGCATCCAGCGTGATCTTGCGGATTCCATAGGAAATCGTCTGCTCATCCAACAGCTTATCTCCTGCATAAATCTGGACTGTACACTGATACAGATGCGGCGTATCACAATTCCACAGCATCGGATGTTCTATCGCGATCTGCTGATGCACAGTATTCTCAGATTCCGCAAAACCAGTCAGATGGACTCTGTCCTCATATACCCGGTGTTTTTCATCCTCCAGTTTTGCTATAATAGTCAGTTTTTCTTTTTTTCTGGAACGGTTTAAAACTTTCGTTGAAATTTCGACAACCGCAACATCTTTATCTGCTTCTTCTGTTGTAATACGTACTCCATTTAATGGAATCTGCACCGGCTCTCCGACATACAGGCTGACTCCCCGGTAAATGCCGCTTCCGGAGTACCATCTGCTGTTTTCTTCTGCGGAATTGTCTGCGACAACTTTGATCTCATTTTCTTCCCCAAAGTTTAAATATCTCGCAATATCCACATAGAAATTTGTGTATCCATTTCTGTTGGTCTTTGCCAGCGCACCATTGATGTAGACCATGGCTGTCTCATACACACCTTCAAATTCCAGTAAGACTGTTTTTTCTTCCCAGTCTTCCGGTACGGAAAATGTTTTGAAATAGGTATACATACCGCCCGGATAAAATCCGGTAGCGCCTCCGTTTTTTGTATTTTCATCCCGCGTCTCATGTATCATGGCATCATGTGGAAGTGTAACTTCCTGTGCCTTTTTTCCATACATCTGAAGCACTTTTAAGGACGGCACATATCCTTTTACAAACTGCCATTTTGCATTAAAATCTGCCTTTATCATTCCTATACTTCCTTTGCGTGTTCTTCATCCCATTTTTTGTTTGCTTTCTCCACATTTAACAGTCCAAGAATCACTGTAATAGCAACACTGAGTATTACCGGAATCACGATATACATAGCAAAGATCATATTGATCGCACCTTCTGTCTGCTCTGCTGCAGTCCCGATATAACCGCCTAAGTCTAACAGCCAGCCCACTGCTGCAGTTCCGATTCCACCGCCGATCTTGATACCTAAAGAAGAACAGCTGAACATTGTTCCATCCATCCGCACGCCCTTCGTACGATAAGTATAACCACTGATTTCCGCAATCAGCGCATTTAAAGTTCCGCTTAAAGTTCCTGCAAAAATACCTTTGATAAACATGAATAACAGCATCAGTTTAACATTTCTCTGGTATGCAAAATAGATAAAAAATACACTGAGTACACAGTTGATCGCATATCCCCAGAAATTCACTTTCTGCATGCTTCCAGTCTTTTTCACAAGCATTGGTGTAAAGATCAGTGCAATGATTACTGGGAACATTTTCATCATCTGGAACATACCAAGTAAAGATGCATCTCCAAGTACATATTTTGTAAAATAAACGCCGCTGCCTGTCGTAATGTTGCTCATTATGTAATATACAATATACAAAACAAGAATCAAAACATAATATTTATTGGTAAATAAAAATTTCATGCTTTCCCAAAAACCAAGTTTATCATCCTGCGGTTTTGACTCGTCTGTCTTTCTTACCGACTCATCCGGTTCTACCTCTTTTACTGCAAGACAGCTGATCGTGTTGACCACCAGACCGATCAGTGCACAGATGATCGCTACCGCTCTCCATCCGGCTGCACCGCCGCCAAAAGCCTCCACACCGCCTGTTACGGCAAATCCCATAACAATGTTGGTTACGACTGCAAACATAAAGCGGATAGAACCAAGCTGTACTCTCTCCTGCGGGTTATTGGTGATCAGTGCGGATAATGTGGAATATGCAACACCGTTTGCCGTGTAAAAAATTGCATTCAGGCAGGTATAAAATGCAAAGAAATATGCATACTGTGCAGTTTGTCCCATATTCGGGATTGAGAACAGCAATACCAGACATAACGACACACCGATCTGTGCATACAGCATCCACGGTCTTGCTTTTCCGAGTCTGCTTTTTGTCCTGTCGATCATATTACCAAAGAAAACATCCGTTACTCCATCAAAAATCTTTGACACCAGCATTAACGTTCCGATGATGCTGGTCTTTAATCCCATGATATCTGAAAGATACAAAAGCAGGAAACTTGAAACCAGTCCATAGCTGCAGTTTGATGCCAGATCCCCCGAACCATATGCAAGTTTCTGATACCATTTTAAATATTTTTTATCATTCATTTTTTCCTCTTCCTTCTCGTCTTTTTTGCTGCCTGTCCACACATAATGTGCGATCAGAATCACTTTTTTACATTCGAATGTTGTTGCATTTATTCTATCACTTTGCTTTTTTTCCCTTCAATGCTATAATTAGACACAACATCCATCATTTAGTAACATATTCGCGACTATCACAAAAAGTTCCAACGGGAGAATCCAATGAACCAGTCATCCATTGATACTTTAAAAAACAATTTTTTTGAGATCCAGAATGTAAACAGCAGTTTTAACCAGTACTATCACCTGACTTCCCCTTATAATGCCGTCATTGAAACCTACCGCTGTGATCTGGATATGCCTTATTTTAAAATTTCAAGTTTTTCCCCAGAGCACACCAGCCATTCTCTGATCGATGCCACGGAACTTTTGGAAAAAATGAAAAACCGCCCTCTGCACCAACACGATTTTTTTGAAATCATGTTTGTTCTGCAGGGAGAAGCGATCGTTAAAATTGAAAATACAAAACGGGTTTACCCATCCGGAACCGGATGTATTGTGAACTGTAATTTAAGACATGTGGAACTTCTCTCACATGATTTTCGGATTTTCTTTCTGAATTTATCCAAAGATTACCTGTTGTCCCTGTTTCAGTCGGACAATCTGTTCCATCTGATGCCAGAGACAAATATGGAGCAGAGTGATGCGTTTCACTTTTTATATAAAAATGCTGCTGATGAGGATAATACCAAAAAAGAATATCTTGACTTTTTCCCCTCATACCACAACCCGGCAGCCTTTGAGAAACTTTACCAGATTGCAGAAGAAATCATAAAAATCACACTGTCTCCGCAGATTGGTTCTTCCTTTTTTATCAACGGACTGATCTGCCGCTTTTTAGATACGCTTTCCAATCCGGACTTTTTTCATCTGGCAAGTATTCAGATTGATTACGGAAATGATTTTCTGATCTTTACAAACCTGACACATCTGTTAGAAAACAGTGACGGGCGGCTCAGCCGGCATGAACTGTCGGATCTGCTCAGTTACAGCGGCGACTATTTAAACCGGATCACAAAAAAATATACCGGAATGACCTTATTCGAATATGGAACTACGTTTTCTCTCCGCAAAGCAGAATATTATCTTTTAAAAACGGATCTTTCCATATCCGAAATTATTGCACAGCTGAAATTTACAAACAAATCTCATTTTTATAAGCTTTTTTATGCAAAACACCATCTGTCACCAAAAGAATTCCGAGGCAAATACCGTAAAGATTAGATGGAGCAGACGGGACTGGCAACTCATCTGACATGAAACCCATATTCACGTTCTTCCACCGGTATCTGTTTTGCCACGATCCGGTCAATGTTTACATAGGTTCCCTGATTTACCAGAGCAAGCACTTTATCGATCTGTTCTTCTGTTCCCTGCATCTCTAATAATACAGAGCCGTCCGGCTCATTTCTTACCCAGCCGGTCACGCCGAGCATGTTTGCGGCATGCTCCGCCCTGTACCGAAACCCTACGCCCTGGACTGAACCATAAACAGATATCTTTTTCCGGATCATATTGTTGCCCATAATATAAAACATTTCCTTTCATCGCCAACGCTGACATATTGGGTTCAACCAGATTCTTTGCTATTTGATTCCACGCGATCGGATCAACCTCTACCCAATCAGTTCGTACTGCATCAGCTCGTATTTTAACTTACTGCCTTCCATAATCTCTGCAGGAAGCAGCGCACGTGCCACAAGTTTCAGATCATCCGATGTGATATCTGTTCTGCGCAGATTAGCATAATCTCCATCGATAGAAACAACTTCATAAAACCAGGTTTCCATTACTGTAAATCCTCCTCTGTATAATAAGTGCCTGACATTTCTGCATTGATCTCGGCAATTTCTTTTTTTCCGTTGATATAATCTGCGTAAATGTCCCACAGATCCATATCTCCACTGTCACCAAGTCCGTCCTCGTCAGGAATCCACTGTCTGATCAGCGCAATACGCTGTTCTTTGGTTGTATTTGCAATACTGTAATCTTTCATTTTGCCTGCTCCTTTTTCTGTTTGTAACCATTATTTTTTATATATTTTCCGTATATCTGCAGTCCGGGAAACCTGTGCATCCCCAGAATTCACCAAATCTTCCGTTTCTTTTTTTCAGGGTGCACCCGCACCGTGGACAGATTTTCATCTCTGTCTGTTTGTTTACGGTTCCTTTTAATTCCTCTGCCATAAGTTCAAATACCTGCTGATTCATCCGGCAGTCAGCGAGGGCACGGTGTGCCCCATTCGTAGAAATGCCATAATGTTCCGCCAGATCACCAAGCCGTCTGTGTTTCCACTCCGGGAAGCATTGCTTCGCAATCGCAAGAGTATCTATGTAATCATTCGTGAGTGTCTGTCCAAAATATTTTTCGCAGTCCCTGTACAAGAATTTCATATCAAAACTTGTAATATTGTGGCCTGCCAACACATCATCCCCAACAAATGCCAAAAATTCCGGTAAAACTTTTTCAAAGGTAAGCGCCTTTTCTACCATTTTATCGGAAATATTATTTACTTTGCTTGCCGCATATGGGATATGTCTGCCTGGATTCACAAGTTCACTGAACTCGTCCACGATTTTTCCATTTCTGACTTTTACTGCGGAAATCTCTATAACCTCATCATAAAGGCTCGATATCCCCGTCGTTTCAAGATCATACAGCACATAATCCGGTACATATTCGTTCCGCTGCTTTCCCTTTTTCTTTCCTAACATCAAAGTTCTCCATTCTGATGATATATATTTCTGCTGTCGTTTTTATCATCTAAAATAATATAAGTTAACCAACAAATGATGGTTTGTTTATGAAATAAATCGCCCGTCCAAATGGTGAGTCGCAGGTTTGTGAATGGCATCTTGCGCAAAGCCGGAGTTAATTTTGGTTCCGTTGTACGAAA